>NZ_JAVRMB020000275.1:0-7797 GCF_031844845.1 Endozoicomonas sp. | reverse complement strand
CATACGAGATGCTTACGGACGTCTCGTGGGCTCGGAGATGTGTATAAGAGACAGCGTTTAATCAAAGACTGTATAGAATCTGAGCCAGCAGAAGAACTGAAGAAGGGGATAGCTATTAATGCCGCTGGAGCATCAACGTTCTGAATGAACTTACAGAGGTTCTGAAAATTCACTGAGTTAAGGCTGTTTACCGGCAGTACGCTCACCGCATAATCATGCAGCTATAGCTAATGGTTACCACCCCGGCGACCATCATACTCCGTGAATGACTGTACTGATCCGATCAAAAGAACCCGAACCCGATCCCCCCTGCGCGCCTTCCCGTTTTCAACCTCACCCATGCAAGGCTTTTAATGTACCTTCCGGATCCACAGCAAAGATTCTCAATAACGCTTTAGCAGGCCCGGTTGGCTGACGACGTCCCTGCTCCCAGTTCTCCAGCGTCCTTTTGCTGACACCAATCAGCAAGGCAAACCTGCTCTGGCTAAGCCCGACTTTCTCGCGGATACTTTTTACCTCCACCTCTGGAAACTCAGTCACTCGCGCAGCAGGCTTCTTACCTTCACGAATGTCATCCATCTCCCGGACGCTTGCCAGTAACTCATCAAACATTGATTTATCCATCGGACCACCTCTCTACCATTTTTTTCAGCAGCTTCTTCTGCTCTGCAGTCAGCTCCCCTTGCTGATTTTTGGGGTATGCATAAAGCATATAGATCTGATCATCGGCTGATACCCAGTAATAAATGATGCGTACGCCACCACTTTTACCTCGCCCATCCAGCTTCCACCTCAGCTTTCGCAACCCACCGGTGGACTGGATAACAGGCCCAGCGTCAGGCCGGTTAACCAGTGATTCCTGCAGCAACTTATACTCATCATCACTCATTAACTCTTTGATCCTTCGAGTGAAGGTCGTCGTTTCAATAATAACCACAGGCCTAATTATACGCCAGTGGCGTACTTTGTCAAAATATCCGATTTCAGCAACTATCGATAAACACGCCTACCGACAGGAACTCCGGAAAATAGTTGTCATTGATCACTCATCAAGCTACAAATCGCCACCAGCCATCTCACGCCCCTGCCCCTTGAAAAATGATCGTACGAATGACCAGGAAACCCAGCCACACTGAACTGAAGAAACAGTTGAGAAACAAGACCCAGAATGAACTGGTCGAAGAAATTACTCACCTCTACAAGAAATTCAACAATGTGAAAGAGTTCTATCAGGCCTCTTTCTTTAATGACGATTCTGCTATGCTGGAAAAATACAAAAAGATCGTCAGGGATGAGTACATCCCTTCTGGCCGAAAACAATTCCCCAGCATGCGGGCCTCCGTGGCCAGAAAAGCCATTTCGGATTACAAAAAAATATCCTGCTCAAATGCCGGTCTCGCTGATATCATGCTCACTTTTGTGGAGTCTGACGTCTGGTGTACCAAAGAGTATGGCGATATTGATGAGTCATTCTATCGCAGCATGGAAAGTATGTATGAAAATGCCATCAATTTTATTACCAAAGAAAGTCTGCTCCAGGAGTTCAACGATCGCCTTCTCGCCATCGTAGAGGACACCTCCGGGATAGGCTGGTGGTTCCATGACACCCTGTCAGACACTTACGATTCCTATGCAGGCGACGTTGATTGACATGAAATTCATCAAACTCTCATCTGATTCGCTGAAAGTCATCCAGGCTCAAGACTTCACTGACACAGAACCCGGTTCTGCAGTAAAAGAGTTCAATAGCTTTCTGAACCGCGTTATGGAAAAACCCGTCCCGCTGAGTAAGGGGAAGCGACAGCCGGTCCAGAAATGGACTGCGCTTCTGAATGGAGAGCTGACCGTCCCCGACTGCCCTGAACTAAAGCGTCCACTCACCATTCACTACCCTTCGGTACTGGGTTTGTACCTACTGGTTCGTGCCTCCGGGCTCGGCCGGATTGTCGTGGCGGGAACCCACAAGCTGCAGCTGGTCATTAACGAAAACATGATGGCACAGTGGCAACAGCTGAAACCTGTAGAGCAATACTTCAGCCTGCTGGATACCTGGCTGACCCGGGGCAGTTCAGACATTATTGGTGAAGAGCTGCACGGCCGGGATCATCGCCTCCTGGCCTGCAGTGGCGTTAACTTTCTCAGACAGTCTGCTTTTAATGAGGAGCCGATTTCACCCATAGGTCTTGAAGCACTGCCCATCAGTTTGGGGGCTTATAACATTGCATTATTAAACCTTTTTGGGCTGGCCAACATCCAGTGGCAAGGTACCCATAAGCTTGCACACCTGCAATTTACCCCTCTGGGCGTAACCCTGTTTAATGCCTTCCAGAAATCCGTCGACCTCCATGGACTGGCTCTGCCCGCTGGCTGCGAGGACATACTCTATGAAGCTAACGGCATGCTGAAAGTCGTCCAGCAATGGCGGGACGACATTAAACAACTGCTGCATCCACCCGTCGTCAAACTGCACGACAGCTACATTATTAATGCGTCAATGTATGCCTACAAATGTCGCAGAACACTGATGGTGCCAGTTACTGCAACACTGGAGCAACTGGCACGCAAAGTACTGGTTGCCTTTTCATTCACCACTGACCGCCTTTACTGCGTTATTCACGAAGATAACTATGGCAATATTTATAAAATCGCCGATCCCCGATTAAAGCCCCGCTATGCAAATTATACTGACGATATCACTCTGAAGGATCTTGTCCCTGAGTCCGGCAATCAATACAAACTGCATTACAACCTCAATAACCACTGGGAATTTATCCTGGAGATAGTGGATGGCGTCGACGAAAAAATCGATACCATCACCGTAACGGACCGAAAAGGAGAACCTCCCAGAGAATTCTGACGTAGCATCAGACAATTCACACCTGCCCCAACCTCGCCTGCAGGTTGGTCAACCGGCGGTTCGACTTTCGGGTTCGAGCTGCCATGCCCACTGCCTTGGGCTGGCTCACCAGCAGCACCATCTGTTTGCCACGGGTGACACCGGTATAGAGCAGGTTCCGTCCAACAACGTGTAGTGCTGCATGGCCATAGGAATCACCACACAGGGGTATTCTGAGTCCTGATTTTATGGATGGTGATGGCATAGGCCAGCTTGACCGGATCAAAACCGAATTTCTCCAGCAACCGTCGTGTGACTACCGACATCAACTCAACAGATGTGAAAAACGACCTGATTTTTTTCGTGTGTCAGGCAATATTATACTTATTCTAAGAGAATGGTTTGTGTATCCGATGATTGCTTCAGATAATCTACTTTTCATATTTTATGAAAAAAATACATTACTTTATTGCCGTCCCTCCGCCACTTTTGTGATTGTTACCCTACCCTATCAAAGTTACCTTTGTTTCATTTTCTTCCGCTATTTCAGCAAGTTACCCCCTGCAAAAACCCACCTATTGCTTTTTACAGCAACCACATAAACGCCGACATTTGCCGACAAACGCCCCACACCCTGGTTTCTTCTCTAAAAAGTTTCCCACTTTTTCGTTTTTGGTGGGCTGTTTGCTATTCCTTATAGATCAATCGGTTATGGCGGTTTTTACACGACATCTACAGACTAAGGTTTCTCCTAAATCTCACCTATCGGGATTGCCTTAATTGGTTGATTTTTAGTCTCATCTACCACTCTAATCCCCTACCCCTCGCCCCCCAGCACCGAAAAAACCCACCAGAGAAGGCTTTTTATAGTACTACCGTGGTTTTACTACTGACCGCCTATCGGTATGAGTTAGTACAATCTTCCAACTTATAAAATCACCACTCTGAGCTACCTGAACCCATGCTCCCCAACGTCAATAAAAGACGGCGGTAAAATCTACGGGCGGTAGCGTGCTTTTTGCTTAACTGGAAACTTTGGTTGACATAATGCACAAAGAAAGACCTGACCCCGGTTTTTGGTCAGGAGAAAAGTATATTAGTTGCTCGGTTAGTCAGGTTTATGGGTGTCCCCTTTTTATTCCTCCTTTTTATTCCCTTTGTTGCTCGGTTAGTCAGGTTTATGGGTGTCCCCTTTTTATTCCCTTTTTATTCCATTCGCCCCAGCTGTCTTGGTTATAAAAGAATTTGAACTTATTCCGTGGCTAGTGGTCATAGCGGTAAGTTTTCCGGGTTCTGGGGTGTTTAGGAATATATTAATCTGTATTGATCAATAAAGGTGAGGCGTTTGCTATGATCGATTGTTTAGGAAATGGGGGAGGCTTGCCCAATTCAGGGGAATGTGAATCATTTGGTAAACAGGATAGTGTAACTGTTGCTGATTCAAAAAAGGTGCCTACAGCCCTGAATATTCCCAAACAGATAGTAGGTTATGGTGGGGGTGAATCAGCCGGTGTCGCATCTGTGGAAGCAGTACCTGTGGGTGATCGATCAATGAAATCTGTGGCTTATCCATCAATGCTGTTTTTGGAGGAGGATGATAATAAAACAGATCTGAGTCACCTTATGGATGAGTTTTTAACGCAGAATTTTTTTAATAAATTTAAAAATATTGATTTGTTATCAACTGGTGATGATGAGCTTATCACCATCCTTCTTAAACTTGTAGAATGCAATCGCGTTGACATTTTAAAATTGATGCCTGGAATATTGTTTCAAAGGAAGTCTCGTTTTTCCGGTATATTGCATCGTGCAGCAGAGCTGGGCTATTTAGAGTGTGTTAAATTACTGGTCGGTAAAGCGCCTGAATTATTGGAATTGTATGCCGGGTATGGGAGGAGTGAAAGTCCGATATGTTTGGCCGCAGCAAATGGCCATATTGACTGCCTTCGATTTCTTTGTGATACCTTTGGGAATGATTATAATCGTCGTTTTGGTTTCGAGAAAAAAAATATTTTACAATATGCGGCGCAGGGGGGGCATTTGGAATGTATGGAATTTCTTTCGGATAAATACCCCGATCTTATCAAACAGGAAGATAGGTTTGAACAAAATTCATTGCACTATGCAATTATGGGAAAGGGTGCTGATAGCCTTAATTGCTTGCTTACACTAATTGGAAAGTACCCTGCAGGGGTGTGGCAGAAAGAATGCATGGAAAATAATGGTCTGGTTGCTGCCGCTTTGAAGTATCGTAATGTAAAAATTTTAGCTTATTTACTGGAATTTGATTTACACCGTAGGCCGCTTAGTTGTACCAAAGAATTTAGCAAGTGTATTCGAGCGCTTGTGGATGGTACATTAGGACCACTGGATATGGAATGTATCCGTATATTCGACAAAGCACTAAAAAAGTTTGATTTGCTGGCTACCGAACCCGAACTCACAGGGTTTAACCGGAAAAACTACCGTGATCAATATAGGCGAAAAACATATCAAGGCTTTGCGTATCGTAAACCGGGATCTGATTGTAAGGAAGCGGGACGGAACCTGGTTCAGGCTGTTGAGAGACACAATCTGGATTCCGCTGCCTCTGTTGACTCTCTGGGTCAGGCTAAAGCTCTGCTGGCAGGATTTGATAACGTGGGGGTGTTTTCCGAGATAGATGTTTTTCCAGGGGAGAAGGCAGGTAAATATTATAGTCAGGGTGATCTCAATGCTGAGGTTCGAGTGTTGGAGGTTCTTGCCGGATTGGGGGTAAAAAATATCAATTACATGGTTTCTGCCCTTGGTGAATTGTCAGTTGCTTCTGCAAAATTGTCTGATCAGATTGGGGCAATGGTAGAAGTTGAGAAACAGGGCCAGAAAATCAGGAAAGGTGGTACGACCATTACAATAATACCTGTCGGTAGTTGTGCAGCAAGGTCAAGGTCAGTAAGCAGTCCTGTTATATTTTCATTTTCTGATTTTTATACTGTGGAGAAAACATGTAGCCACATATCCAAGAATTACATCTGTATAAAGCCTTATCATTTTGCTTCTGCAGCTGCATCAATGTGGATTGCTATTCGCGACAATCCGGAAAGGGGGCGTCCGATTTTACAGAATTTGCCGGTTAATGCTGTTATTCCCAATAATGTAAACCATTCCTCAGGTATTGAATATCTGGACCTGGCAGGCAAAACCTCCACTGAGCCTGAACTTTCAGCAGAGCCCGGTGCTGCCATTAACGCGGGAATAACCCTGTGTGCAAAGCGGAAAGAAAATCGACTGCATATTTCGATGGTTTATGGGCTGCATCATCTTGATGTGGGGGGGGCAGACAGAAAGAAGATGTTAACAACATGGGTTAAAGCCATTCAGGAGAAGTTAGCATCGTCCACTGATAAATGTCCCGTGATGGTCACTCTGGTTTCCAATATGATGGGTAGTGATGCTTTAGAGTCATTGGAGGGAAGCACCGGTGTTCGCTGTTTCGGATTTGCCGGTAAAACCGATAAACAGGTGACAGACTGGTTACAGGGTTTATCATCGGGTGAGGTGGTGCTGGGGGTTATGCCAAGCCTGCCCAGACCGGTTTTTGACCAGTTGGTGAACAGCTCGGATTATCCGGTCCTGGTGGAAGGTGCCAATCTGACATCTCATGTTATACAACGGGGGCATCCCCATCTGTCGGTATTACCTCAGGGAAAGACGCCGGTTTCCCTGGATATGGGCAATCCTCTTGAAGCGATGAAGGCACAGGCGTTTTCGTACAAACTGAACCTTTCAGAACGTTCAGAACAGGCGCTAAATGCCCTTTTGGGATTCATCATCAACAAGAAATATAAAGAAGGGCTGGATCTTGTTGAAAAACTGTCTGGCGACTCTGACCACGAGCAGTTGAGTTTTTTATGGGGCCAGCTCAATAAGGGTCAGCACCCGAAATCAAAGTCATTCATTACAGTTCAGAGTCTGTTAGAGAGAGGAGAAATATTGGCAGAGCAGAATAGGTCATTGGGTGAGATTGGATTTTCAGCGCTCAAATCAGCCGTTGATCCCTCAGTGGCTGCCCTGGCCTCTTATTTGAACGATTGTCTGGATGATAAATCACCGACATGCCACCACTTTGCACTTCAGCAACATCATGTGCGTCAGCCTTTTAATGATGCTGTGACCCAGTCACTGGTTGCTTTTGGTAAGCAGATGGGGCTATTGCAGTAGTTTTTCAGGAAGCAGATGGCATTCCCCCCCCTCTTGATGGTTGAGCCTGAAAATGCCGTCTGGGAAAAACTGATCTGAAAAATCGGTATGTTGCTATGCCAACATTGTTGGGTCTAAGACATAGTTTCAGTAATAATGGTCGACATTGGGCAGTTATATGTTACGACGAGGAAAATAGTTGTGTAACCGACCACAGAGAAAAAGTGATGGTCTTTAGTCTTGATGATGAGAGTATGTCCCAGCCTTACATCATTAAGCATGGGGCTAACGGTAGACTTATTTGGCAAGTGGCCTTTAGTGGCAATGTTTTGCTGGCTGCTTCTCATAACCAGATCAGTGTGTCCCGTCGTGATGAATTCGGAAAAAAATTGGGGTCAGGTCTTTCTTTTTGAATAAACACAATATTAAAAACCTGACCATGGTTTAATACTTGTTTATGCGTCAAGAAGAAAGACCTAATGGAATGGTCCGCCCCGCTCCCAAACCGGCTTCAATTGAGCCATGATAGAATGAGCTAAGCGAACGTCATTCAAAATAAGAAACGGAGCGAACCATGAGTAAACATAACAAATCAGGAGTAAGCCAGAAAGGTCAGGTTGCTGTTCTCGGAATTGATTTGAGTAAAAAAAAAATTGGGGTCAGGTCTTTCTTTTTGAATAAATACAATATTCAAAACCTGACCATGGTTTAATACTTGTTTATGCGTCAAGAAGAAAGACCTAATGGAATGGTCCGCCCCGCTCCCAAACCTGCTTCAATTG
>NZ_JAVRMB020000274.1:0-7799 GCF_031844845.1 Endozoicomonas sp. | reverse complement strand
GAGCCATGGGCTATGGACGGGTGGATGTCCCTTCGCCAGAGGTGACAGACCTTCCGCCAGCAGGTTCAGCGCAGGTGGCTACTCCTGAAGCGTACAACGAAAGGGAGTTTATGAACGGGGTTAAAATATTTAACCGCAATGGCCGGGTTTGTATTACCGCTAACACTATAAACGACTGCCTTGAGCCGGGTGATCAGTTATCGATCTGGTCAACAGCGCAGAAAGGCTCAGGGGATGGCGCTTCAGTGGATGAATTGGCCACCGGGTTATTTTCTGGTACACCTCTGGATGCTCTCTATACGGTTCTGGAGAGTCTGGACCAACGTTTCCGGTTTCCGGTGGCCGGGGCGAATCCCATTCCTGAAAACAGAAACACCATGGTTGAAGAAACATCCGTATCCGACTTGCCCCGCCGGCACCGGCACGAGTCTGTCACCGCATGTCCTCATAACGCTTCGCGCTCTCTATCTATAGATCCGACCCCCGGGAACATCACATCGACTCAAGCCTATCTGAACAGCACATTAAGTATTCCGGAAGTGACTGAAAACGTCATTGTGAACAATGAAACCAGACCCATTGAACTAACACGCGACTTGCTCATGCTTCATAACCCGGCCAGTCACATCGCCCCCTTTGATCAGTACAACCCGAGCATTACGGTAACCGAGCAGGAATATGAGTACAGCCGCCTTGTACTTGGCCTGTTACAGTTAAGATTTTCTGAAGTGGAGGATTACCAGCTTCCCTTTGGTTTTGTGCCAGTTTTATCGGATGGTCATGGTAATACCGCCGGTATAGGATATCGTGCAATACCTTATGCCCACGTTTCCGTTCAGGATATTAATGATCTGGCAAAAGAAGATCCGAATGTAAAAAAATATGGCCTTGTGCAGAAGCATAAAACGCTGGCCCATCAATTGGGTGAAACCTGTTATCAAGCATCAATGTGGGACAAATTGCTTTATCCCGATGTCATAATGGACAATCCTGTTGACGGTCCGACGTCGACAAACACCATTAACCAGGTCATAGCGGATTGTTACCGGTTTATTCCCAGGCATGGTTATCAACTCGCAGAACCAGCATTAACTTATCAGGAAGTGTTGACCGGCGAATGCCTGAACCGGGAATGCGCTGTTGTGATTGACCTGTTACAGAAAGTAGGAGTGACCACATTAACATTGCCGGTACTGGCAGATAAGCATGCGAATACTGAGTATTATCTGCAATGGGAGCCATTTCACGGAGAAGAGCCTGACGATGCTGAGCCTTCCCGTGCCTCCATCCCCGCACCGGATCATTCCTCTTCGGAAAGCTTGAAAGCAAGTCCTTATAATAGTTCAGGCGAAACGCTTGATGTGAAAAAATGGCGCACGGTATTGTTGTCCGACATCTCGGATCAGGAGATGGATGAACTGACAGCAGTAACTCCCTATCTGCAAGATGGGAGTCCATGTCGCTTCATTGCCGGGAATCCTCCCTTCACAGGCATGATCAGGAACAATCCATTACTCCTCTCGGCTATCAATAATATCGTGGATCTTATCTCTTCATATTCATATCAAGGCGCTGTTCCTGATCTCTATCAAACCCTTGAAAAATATCTGATCGATAAACAAGGAGGAACCATTGAGTCAAAACAATTATTAAAAGGATTTTTATCGGAATTCAGGCACATCAGCAAGCAGCAGCGAAGCGTAGTGCCTCTTCTCGACCGGCATGATTTAACTGGCTACCTGGAGATTCTGCGAACCCAAACCGGCATCGCAGACCTGGCATTATCGGATAAGATCTGGGTTGGCAATAAATGTAATGAGCCCCATTTATTAATATTTTATGAGCTGAGAGAGGTATGCTCCGGAGCGTTATCCCTCTATAAAGGTGCGGAGCTCATTCTTCCACAGCAATTAGAACGTTTTCGCACCGAATTTGTTGATAAAAATCTTGCAGACAAGGTGCTCTCTTTTGCGTTTGAGGAGCGGGAGCCTTCTGACCTGTCAACGCCCCCCCCGGAACCACCACAGGTGATTGAGGTAACCACGCAAAATTCACCGGCTGATTCGATATCAACACCACCGCAATTCAACTTGTCCGAGAATGATCAGTCAGGATTTGACGATTTGCCGGCGAATTTTGAGCAGTTAACGTCGACCGGGAATACTCAACAGATCGATAATACCAATCACAGGGTTGCCAATGCTCAGACAATCCCGGGCCCGACAATAAAAACTGAACAATCTCAAGTTACAGACATTATTGAGAACCAGCCATTGCTGCTCCTGGCAATCAATAATATTGTGGATCTTATCGCTTCATTTTCATATAAAACACGTATACCCGATCTAATTGAAACGCTTGAAAAATATTTAAGAGTTAAGCAAGGGACAACCCTTGACTCAGAACAGAAATTAAAAGCGTTTATATCAGATTTCAGGCAAATCTCTGAGCAGCAGCGAAGAGACGTGTCTCTTCCCCCCGGGGATGAGTTGGCTGGCTACCTGGAGATACTGCTACCAGAAAGTGACCGCAGTGGTCTGACGTTATCCGATACGATCTGGGTTAGCGATAAATGTAGTGAGATGCATTTATTAATACCTTATCAGCTGAAAAAGGTATTTTCCGGGGCGTTATCTCTCTATCATCGATCGAATCTGATACTTCCACATAAATTAAGATGGCTTCGCGGATTTTTTGTCCATGAACATTTCCCAGAAATAATGCATGAGGCTTATCTGCGTTTAGCCGGAACACGAGGAACATTAAGTAACTATCTAAAGAAGTTCAAAGAGTATTCTTTAGCGGAACGAAAACCTTTTACATTGACAACTATCCACCAGGATCAGCTGCGTGGTTATTTAAATATACTCCAGCAGGACATCATTAAAACGCAGTGTAAAACCACTACTGAAGGCCGAGACCAACTGTCGTTATCAGATAAGATTTGGTTTAGAATGGAAATCAATGAGGTCTTTACTTTAATCCCTTTCAGACTGAAAGAGGTGTTTTTCGGGGCGTTATCCGGCCGTAATGCAGCAAAACTTATACTGCCACCTCAACTGGAAAAATATCGCGAATTAATTACCCATGAAGATTTTAAAGATATCATTCAGGATGCCTATTTAGGACACTGCAATATCGATTCCATTAAAACCAACAAAGCCCCGAGGAAATTTCTTCGTCGCTGT
The DNA here is from genome assembly GCF_031844845.1 of Endozoicomonas sp. Lineage (GTDB taxonomy): Bacteria > Pseudomonadota > Gammaproteobacteria > Pseudomonadales > Endozoicomonadaceae > Endozoicomonas. The sequence continues at coordinate 4,611 of NZ_JAVRMB020000274.1, read as the reverse complement.
ATGCATTTCAACGAGAGCCTCCAGGACAATCCATTTATTCTCCCGGCAATCAATCAGATAGTTAATCGTATTACTGAATATAAACCCGACTTAATGGCAACGGTGGCTCAGCGTTTAGCCGCTAAAGGTGGTACTAATGCTTATACAAGAAATGAATTAAATTCGTATCTATTGCAATTCCAAGATGCTGCCATGAAGGAAAAGGCACGACAACTAGCCTCTTCAATAGAGTCTGGTCGAATAAGAACCAAAACCCCGGATGAGCTGGCGGGTTACCTGACGCTCCTGCAACCAAATTTGTCAATACAACCAAATAGTAATCAACTTGCTTTATCTGATCCTATTTGGTTAAGAAGTAAAGTTGATGGGATTAACTTATTAATCCCCTATACCCTGGAAGAGGCATTAATAGGTAGTATATCCGAATTCGATTTGGAAGAATGTATAGTTCCACCTGAGTTAGAACAAAATATTGTTTATTTAACGCATCAAAACGGTACAGAAATACTACATGAAGCGTATAAGGTAGACGTGCTCGAATCTATCAGGAGCCCTATCGAATCATTGCTCAACATCATGATATATCCAATACTGTATGTAGAAAAAACCTTCAGGCGTCTTGCTGATCAAGCTGGCGTAACGAGTATGAATTTAACAACAATAATTGGTACTTATAAGGATGATAACTACTATCCGCCAGGTGTGGTAGGTATAGTATTAGATATACTGGAAGAAGAAGGAAAACTTGGAAATGTGAACACTTATGCAGCCTATGACCTTCTTCTTAATACAGGAAGAGGGATTAATATTGATAATTACTTTTTCCCGTCAAATCAATACAGTAATGACCAAAATGCATTAACGCTTTTTAACTTGATGATCAATACAGATATAGAAAACGATTTTAAATCCCTGATTTCCAGTTTATCAAGCAGTAGTGACGCTGAAACACGTATCCCTGAAATCATGAATAAGAATTTAGAGTTCTACCCCCCCAGTTTCACCAGCGATAAAGAGTATCAAATTGTATATGATTCTATATCTATAGATGACCCTGAATTCATCCAGCCATATATCACAGCAAGCTTTAACCGTCGAAATAAGTTTGGCCAGCCTGAAAGATTCGAAAAAATCACTCTATATTCATATCTGACCGGTCAAGAGTTTACAGTAAACAATGTTGTGGAATTTACTAGTGATTGCAGCGATGACTCATCTACGCTTTATCGCTGGCTAGTACTGAATGGTGGTTCTGTCAGCGCTCAAATGATAGCCGGTCAAACGTTACGTTTCAGTCCATTTCAGATGAAACAGACTGTTGTAGCATACGAAGTTATAGATGTTCGAATAGGTCCATTGGTGATCTCAGAGAAAGGTGAAATTTCTCACAGAATACGTAGAGGACTAATTCCCATTGTAGGAATAGGATTAGATTTAATTCCTGTTCCCAATATCGGGAAGCTTGAAGCCGAGAACTTTAATCCTGACCCTGATGTCACGGACTTGAAAATACTTCAGAAAGTATTCCAGCCTTTAGCTCCTACCCCTGAAAAAAGATTAGACTATAAAAATATGGATTTTAGTGTGACACGTGACGAATTTGTTCGGGCTGCATACGCTAGATCAAAAGATGCAGCCATTGCACAGATTGACTCTCTGCACCGTAGCCAGGATGAAGTCATTAAAGGGCTTTTATTTGATGCAGCTCGAGAAGCGATGGGGCTCATTGGAATAGTACCTATTGTAGGTGATGCCTTGGATGTATTAGGAACTGTTATCCTCACTGAAATTGAAATAGCTATAGAGACTGAGTATTTAGAGAAGAAGCTGTTGCGCGAAGAATCAATAATGACGTATAGCGTAGCTTTAGGAATCGCACTAATCCCTGGAATGACGATGTCGGGCGGAAAGAAAATAGCTAGAAAAATGAGTAAAAAATTAAATTCCAGCTGGTTAAAACGATTCACAAAACATGGTGACACCCTTCTTGACGGGGTGCCAAATTTAAAAAAATCCGGAATGGTTGACGGCGCGCCAAATTTAAAAAAATCCGACTTTATTGACGGCCAGCCAAACCGACAGTTAGATGTTGATGGCAACCCTAAGAAAACCAAGATAGAGCAGGGTAGCCAGGCTTTTGACAGCTACTGTGGTGCCAGAAAAAAACGTGCACCGAGTTCCGCTGGTACGTGTTCGATACTCAGCACAACTGACCATCTTTATAAATCAGGGAATATGAAGTTTGCGACCAAGGCAGATGGCCGTTTACCAACATTTTATTACTCATCCAAAACGTACGGTAGCGGACGTTTAAGACAACAACATGCAAAAGGGCCAAAAATTCAGAAGCCTGAACACTATTTACGACATGTTTTTTTTAAAAACAAGGCGGATAAAACTGATTTTTACGTACAGGTTAAACGGTATAAAGATAATGGGCAACTGACGAACAAGAGCTATGATCTTTTAAAGAAACAGTATAAACATATTACCAATAAACCCCAAAAAGGCTACTATCATATGGAGGTCGCTTTTGAGTCGAGTGCCCCCATGGGCGATGCAAAAACAATCCATGCTAGCCAGGGAGTAGTTGTGGATAAAAAGCAATTTAAGGAATACCAGGAATCAGCTCAAAACATTTATCGTGCTATGAAAGAAGCAGGAGCTGCGAAGAAATCGGTGGCTGATACTGGTAAAAGTGCAAATTCAAACCCTTTATCGGGTGCTTCTGGTGGCTCGTGAACTTTCCTGAAAACTGACATGTCCAACATGTCCAGCCAGGACCATGAGAAAGGCTGCAGAACCCGCAATAATCGCCATTTTTCATAGTTAGTAGGTGGAAGTTTGCTTTCGTATAAATTGACTGCACGTAGGGTCAAATTTTATTTGATAAACCGATCTTCACCATTGATACCAAGGCGTAGAGGCATGATCGCTACTTTTAAAAAAGGGGGAGTTGTTTGCATTTCAATATTTACCACCAGAAAATTCGTGAATATCATCAGCTGCTGATGTTTAGATTATAAAAAGATTGAAACTTATTCATTAGCTAGCGGTCAATATTTGATAGCAAACTATCACCTACTTATGAGATTAAAAAAGGTACCTGCTTATGCATTCCTTCCAACTCGCTCAAAACCCTCAGTATGGAGGTAAAGAGGAAAAAACAGGCTTAAAAATAATTCAGGCAACAGGTAATGGTGAATGCTTTAATGGAAGATCAATGACAAAAGTACCTGACACTGTGTATTGTCATATTGAGCTGGGATCAGGCAATCCCTGTTATGAGGAAAAAGGATTTTATTATGATGTTTTAACCCGCAAAATCGTAACCAATCAAAATCCACCAGCAGGTTCACAGCCAGCTTCTTCGCAGTTAGATGATAAAGCCAGTTATGATAACCATCGTGAGCGTTTTTCTTCACTGGAATCGACGCTGGATTATCTTGTCAATAAACTCATGGACCCTGTTGATGTTAATAGTGGAAATCCAGTTTCTGCCGCTTCAGAAGCCCCATTGAGCACAGGAATTGGTCAAATGAGCCTCTCATCCTCTAATAAGCCAGCCACTAATCCTGATGACGCCAGTCATACCCGTCAGTTAAAAACATCTCAGGAACCTGGCCTTGTTAAGAAAAAACCGGCATTCGATAACCTGCGATTTTTATTGAGTGATCTTGAGCCGAATGCATTGTCACAGGCTCACGATCACCTGCTCAAGCATATCAAATTCAGCCATCCGACATTGGCCGACAGGATCAAAGTGGAGATGCTGGCCGGGGATATGTTGTCTCCGGATATTATCGCTGAAAGAAAGCCAAACTCAGTCCATTTAAAATATTCTGATGCGATCATTCCTCAAGACATTTCAGGTGAAGAATACCAACAATATTTGCACAAAAAAATCGAGCTGATTATTGAATTAGGGAAGCAATGTACCTCCTGTGATGCTCAGGGCTTGATATGCGTTTTCAATCCTTCAGTAGAATACGAACTTTATCTATGTATTGAACCTGAGGAAAAACACCCTTTTGGAAAGCCCATTATAGGACAGCAAATGAGGTGTCTGGGTTTCGACGATAGGCCGATTCCATTACCAGAAAATTCACGTATTGCCCTGTTTAAACCTTGCCCTTGTCTGTACCCGCAGGATCAAGCCCGGCAAAATCAAGAAAATGCAGCGATATGCCCCGGTAACCCACCTAGCGATACAATCTCAAATTCTGATACAGACTCTTCTTCTGATTAGAAATCCGTGGTCAGGTCTTGAATCTTGAATTAATGCAAGATTCAAGATTCAATATTCAAGACCTAATGGAATGGTCCGCCCTGCTCCAAAATCGGCTTCAAATGAGCCATGATGAATGAGTCGTGCAAACATCATTCAAAATAAGAAACGGAGCGAACTATAGGCGATCATAACAAAACAAGAGTTAGCCAGAAAGGTCAGGTAGCTGTTCTCGGAATTGATTTGAGTAAAAAAAGTTGTAACTGTTCAGCACCCCCCCTATAAATCTGGATTTTTCTGATTTTTCTTCCATCCTGTTACACAATAATTTTCCTGACACCCAGCCAACATGGATCAAGACTCGTCTGCGACTTTGTTAAATG
>NZ_JAVRMB020000273.1:0-13331 GCF_031844845.1 Endozoicomonas sp. | reverse complement strand
AACAGGATTGATGGCGGTGGCGGTCACGATAATATTCTGGGTGGTGCCGGGGCTGACATCATTAATGGCGGAACCGGTAACGACACCATTAATGGTAACCAGGACGATGACATCATCAGTGGTGATGCCGGGGATGACATTATTCACGGTGGTTTTGGTAATGACACGCTGGATGGTGGCTCCAATACTGCTGCCGGTGACACTCTGGACATGGTTGGCAGTGTAACCGGCCCCGGTGATATGCCGGATGATATCACCGTCGATCTTTCCGGCCTGGTGGATGCCCAGGGTTATATCACGGTCAGCAAGAGCTATGGTGGTGGCACCAGCACCGGAACTGACAAAGTCCAGGGCTTTGAAAATGTCACCACCGACCACGGTAATGACACCCTGACCGGCGACAGTGCCGACAATATTCTCACCAGTGGCCAGGGCACCGATATCCTTCGGGGTAACAGTGGCGATGATACCCTGAACGGGGGCGCCGGGAACGACATTCTGGAAGGCGGTGCCGGGGACGATACGCTGGATGGTGGTAGCGAAGCCGATACGGCGGATTACAGTAATGATGCCAGTGGTGTCACGGTCAATTTGCAGTCTGGTACGGCAACAGACGCCGGAGGCGGCACTGATACGCTCAACAGCATCGAGAAAGTACTGGGTTCAAACAGTACCGTTTCCGGAGATAACCTCACCGCCCATAACGCCATCGCCAATATACTGGAAGGTAATGCCGGTAACGATACATTGACCGGCTTTGCCGGAGACCAGCTGTTAGGGGGTACTGGTGACGATATTCTGAATACTAATCTTGCCGCCCTGCAGGATAGTTCAACACAACTCAATGGTGGAGCAGACAACGATACGCTCAATCTGGGTGAAGGGGCTACCTATGATCTCGGTAACTACACCAGCCTGATTGATAACGTTGAAAACATTGATTTCACCGGTCTCGGTGCCGATAGCATTTCTGTCTCAATGAATGATGTCAGTGCTATTTCCGGAGGTAGCAGTCTGTCCATTGATGTGGATAGTGGCCCGACAGTATTACGGTTAACGACTCTACCAGTGTTCAGCATAATGTCGGACAGGATGTCTACACCGACGGCAGCAATACGATAACCGTGAACTTCCTCTGACCTTCTTCTGACCTTCCTCTGACCTTCTTCTGACCTTCTTCTGAGCTGTTCAGGAGGCCACCAACAATGGATTGCAGTGGCTGTTATGCTTAAATTCACGCTCAAAGAGAGCTTTCTGGCGATTTGCCACTTTATTGGTGCTGATGTTGTCAGGGAGGATGTTGACACCCTGACCCGGGATGGGGGAGGAGTTTGATCTTCGCTGTCTGGAGAAGGCCGCCGCCTATTGTGGGCTGGATCTCGCAAAAAATCGCAGAGATCTGATTGACCTTTCAGAAGACGACCTTCCCTGTATTCTTCAGTTGCAGAAAAAACATTTCATGATCGTCACGGAAATTCGTGATGGTGAGTGTTTTGTGTCCTCCCGCAAGCACAATATCGGGGTCTGGATGCCTATTGCCAGGCTGGTGAAGGTCTACGCCGGAGTTATCTATCAGTTTACTGATCGTCGGGAAAAAGCCGATTAGGTCAGCACGCTGATGCCGGTCTGGTTCCGTGAGCAGATGGGAGAACTCTGGCCCCACTATATTCAAGTGCTGCTGGCGACCGTCATGGTTAACCTGCTGACTCTGGCACTGCCCCTGTTCACCAACATGGTCTTTGACAAGCTGGTACCCACCTTTGCCACCGACACGCTGCTGACGGTCAGTCTGGGTATGCTGGGAGTGGTGGCCTTTGACTTTATACTGCGCTGGTTACGCAGTTTTTTTGTGGATGATGCCTGTCGAATCATTGAGCGACGCAGCGAACAGTTCATCCTTGGACGCCTGCTTCAGTTAAAGCAGAGTGAACTTCCCGACTCACCCGGAAGAATCACCCACGCCATTGAAAATTTTGCCCGGGTAAAAGAGTTCCTGTCCGGAACGGTATTACTCTCGCTGCTTGATGTTCCCTTTTTTCTTCTGTTCACGCTGGTGATCTGGTTGATTGGTGGCGTAATGGCGATGATCCCGCTGGGCATTGCCGCCTGCGTGATACCCATCACGATTTTCAGTTATCGACGTTCGCGGGATCAGGCCAATAAACTGACTAAAGCCAATAACGGAAAAAGTACGTTTCTGTATGAAGTCAGTTCAGAACTGGAAGCCATCAAAACCCTGGGTGCCCAGCGTAAATCCCTGGCGCGCTGGCGGGGGCTGGTGACTAAATCGTCCAGTGCATCATTGAGGAGCAAACAGGCCAGTGTGTTGCTCAATACAGTGGTGGCCAGTGCTACCCAGTGTGTGGTGATTGGCATGCTGGTGCTCGGTGTTTATCAGATCCATAACGGTAATATTTCTCCGGGCTCACTCTTTGCCTGCATGATTCTGGGTAGCCGTGCCATAGCGCCGCTGATGAGCCTGGCCATGGCCGTCAGCCGGTTAAGTTTTTCTCTGAAGTCACTGAAAGAGATTAATGAGCTGCTGGGGCTTGCCGGTGAAGATGATAACCATGACCGGATTAACGTCGCCAGCCTGAAAGGTTTTATTGAGTTTGAAAAAGTCTCTTACCGTTACTCGCCATCAGAGCCTGAGGCCCTGAGGGACATTAATATCAAAATAAAGCCCGGTGAACGGGTGGCCATACTGGGTGCCTCCGGCTCCGGTAAAAGCACGCTGATTCGAATGCTGCAGGGACTGGTTGAACCCTCAGAAGGCAATGTTCTGGTTGATGGACAGAACCTTAACCATTTGAACCTGGATCATTATCGTGGTCACTGTGCGGTTGCCCCACAGAAACCCTCGGTATTCAGTGGCACGATTAAAAGCAACCTGATGATTGGCAAGATTCGGCCTCTACTGAACGGCTGGATGAAGCCTGTCATGTGGCCGGGCTGGATGGTTTTGTGCGCCAGTGCTCCCGTGGCTATTCCCACCGGGTTCTGGAACGGGGAGAAAACCTGTCCGGTGGACAGCGGCAGGCGCTTTGTCTGGCTCGTGCCCTTTTGCGCCAAAGCCGGATAATTATTCTGGATGAGCCTACCAGTGCCTATGATAACTATACGGAAACACAATTTTGTGAACGGTTACCGGGTGTTTTGCAAGAGAATCAGACGCTGATTCTTATCACCCATCGGATGAATCTGCTGCAGCTGGTGGATCGGATTATTGTGATGGCAGATGGTTGCATCATTGCTGATGACGGTAGAGACCGTGTTCTGGATGTGATTTCTAACAACCTGCTGGCAGCACCACAGGGAAGATGATGTGAAGCCCCCCCCTGAACTCGTTCCCACGGTCCCCCGTGGGAATGCATACCGGCTCCGCCACAAATAAAACAACCCGCGTGAAACTCCGGCACACCCGGCAGAGTTGGGCTGTTCCTCGTTCTCACCCTTTGCATGGCCATTCAGACTACGGCCAGTTCCGCATGCATTCCCACGCAGAGCGTGGGAACGAGGTTTTCGAAGGGTTTTGCGACAACCTCCTTCGCGGGGATGACGGTGGTATATTCTTAATCGCAGCTTCCCTTAGCTCTGTACTCATGGGGATTTGTCCGTCAAATACAAGCTAATGCGTGGGCAGTGCAACGATTTCTCAAGGTCAAGGGGGGTGATGGATTTAAAGTTGTTGAACTGAAGGCATGAAATCGCAACAAACCTGCTCTGCCAGATAGGCAAAGCAGGCTGTTTTTACCAGCAAAGCATGATGTCAAAAGACCGAAATATACCGGTTCGAAATTATGCTCTATTGACTCGCTTTGTATTCCTCCTGGTAGCTGGTGAGCACCTTCCCAATGATTTCGCCAGTCAGCTGCGGGTCAAGTACATCAGCCGCCAGTGCATCAAAGCAGGTTAACGACATATCGCTGATAGAAGCATCCTTCCAGGACTCGCCCCGGTCAGCAAAATAGCTTGGGTAGAGGCTGGTGATTTCCTCTTTTATTTTTTGGTAGCCATTCAGCATGGCAGCCACACCATCGCTATCTTCACCGATTGTTTTTGGGGCGGTATCAAGCAAGCTGGTTGCCGGGCGCTCTGCTTGCTGGTGCGAAGGGAGCGCACCTGAGTCTCCAAACGGGACAGGGAGAAGGCGCTCGGCTTCGGGGATTGATTGTTCGTACAGTGTTATGGGTTGCGGTAAATGCTCAGCCATATACCGTGCCAGTTGCTGCGATTCATTCAGTACCTCGTCGGAACCGCCTAACCGCTGATGCACAACGTTCATTAACGTTACGCTGTCGTTTATTCTGTCAATAACCTTAATCCGGGTATCGAGCAGATACAGAAACAACTGCCAGCGTTCCTCACTGTCACCACCGGACGGCTGGCGGCTGAGATCGCTTCGAACCTTTTGCTCCAGTTGCCCGGATCCACCCACCGTATAGATGTCAGGCTGTTTCAGCAGGTCTTCAATGCAGGTTTGCTGATCGGTGGGCGAATGAGCAAAAAACAGGTCTTTGACCCCTGCGACGGTGTTGCTGTCAACATCGGGCCTTAGTACCGTGCCCATAAGCTCTACGCTGGCGATGGAACCGTCAAATGGCTGGCCGTTGTTGTCGCCGCAGTGGTTGTTACTGATCAGCTGCGCCAGCTGTTTTTCCAGTGTATGACGTTGCTGCCGGGGTTCATTCAGGCTCGGGTTAAAATATTTGGCGACGGTATTTATTACGGTTTGTTGTTGCTGGACTTTCAGTTGAAGGGCCGTCTCGACGATCTTTTGGTTATCGACATTCTTGTGGTTATCAACCTGACCCGGCTTCAGATTGTCTCTGGCCATGACACCGAGCATGCAGCTGAGCATTGCCCGGGCATTATTTGACGCTGGCTCCATGTCGTTTTTCCGTTGAAAAGCCAGACTGCTGTCGGTAGCGTTGCCATAAATACTCAAACCACCCTGGTCATCCAGAGTAAAGACATTATCGGTAAGATTATGATCAATACCCAGTTCAGGTGAATAGAGCACCGCACGCACGAAACCCGTTATCAGCGCTATCCCGGGCTTGTCAGGCTGGTGCTCAGCACAGGTTATGATGGACATAGACAGAATGTCGTCTGTACTCCATTGTTGGCTGACGAAAGGGTCTGTTTTTTTTATGCGCGCAAGGAACACGGAGACTTCGTTATGGAGACCCCGGGCAATGGCGAAGCTGTCCCGGGTCAGGATTTTACCAGGCGAGTTGTGGTCAGCTTTACCTGGCGGTTTGCTGGCATTGTGGAGTGCGTCGGCAGTACGGGACGGAATGATTTTTCGTTTGGTTAACAGGCAGGCGACGACATTGGCCAGTTCCAGCCCGGCAGTCACCGGCAGTGACCCTGAATACAGGTTGCTCCGCTCTTTACTCTGCTGGGCGCGAGCCTCCTGATGGGCATCCCGGATAATATGATCAGCCCCGTCCTCATACCCCCGGGAAATTGAATCCACGGTGCAAACCTTCAGTTGAGGATCGCAGGTGCCGGTGAAATCCATCGGGCTGGTATAATTGAAACCCTTTTCTGTTTTAGCAAACCCGGGGGGTAACTGACCGTTATGGTTGTTGGCGTAACGGCCTGCCATGGCGTTGAAAGGCTCACTGCGGGCGTAGGGTAATCTGAGATCGTGAATATCACCATTCTGTAATGACTGGCTTTCTTGCAGCCAGGCATTCTGGCTGATGTGGACAAGCTTTTGCGTCATGGGGTTGCTGCCGTTGTCGACCTGGTCCAACGGTGATTGATTCATGGCTGAAGAAAATCGCGATTCTCCCTGCTCATCCGTCACAGTTATGCGGAGCGACACGGGTTCACAGGGGAGCTCCTCTTCACAATGGCCGCTATACTGTGTCTGGGCGGTGAATGTGAGCATCTCTGGCCGTTCTGTCAGTGCTGAAACCTGCTGGTCTGGCTGGTTGACGGTTTGGCAGCCTGGGGCTGATGGTTTGCTGAAGTACGAAGGCACAATCGACCTGGCCAGCCAGGCAGCACTGTTCAATACCACACTTTCTGTTATCTTTCTGAGACCAGGTAAAATACCTCTGTGCATGCTGGAACTGCCTGATGGGATGGGTTCAGCTGATTGATCTGCCTGTGATCCGTGGCGACGTTGCCGGTTATGTTGTCCGATCACTTCGCCTGTCGTTGGTTCTGTAATATTTGTGTCATCATTTTCCCCGGAGACAGCGCGTAACATAATCAGGGTATACCTATCTTCAAGTTTGGAAATTTTGGAATTTGTTTTTTCGATACGACTGTTAACCTGATTGCTCAGGCGATTTTTAGATAACTTCCAGTGGTTATGGATTCCCTTTTGCCGAAGGCGAATATCTTCAATGATCTTTTCTTTCAACGCAATTTGACTTTGCAGGAAAGGGTTATTATGTGCGGCTTTAATATCGTCCTCCAGCTCACCAACCCTTTTTGTGACCAGCTGATCCAGCTCATTCGACGAGGCTAAGTAATACTGGATAACAATTCGAAGGTAACACTTCATTCTATCCAATAGTTCTTGTATCACGACAACGTCACTATTTTTCAATGGACGCCCACTCTCAGATTGATCTTTTAACAGATCGCGAAGCTTTTCTTCTTTTTCTCTAAAGTCTCTGAAGTATAAGTTGGAATATCGGAAGGAGGTTTTAATACTATATTGCATATTGTGGTACAGTGATTTTTCCTTATTTGAAAGGTTGTCGCTAATATCAGGGTCTCGGGAAGCGACATTGGAATCATCTTTTAACTCAATATTACTTAAATTAATGCCGCTGTGTTCATCTTGGCCTTGTGTTTTTTCTGTATCAGAATTACGCTGACGCCGAATCTGAGCTTGCGGGAATATATCATCCAGCCGACTGTTGCACGTACCAAATTCCTCCCCCAGAACAACACTATATTCTATCACGATGTTATCCATGGTATCGGGCAATCTCCTGATTATTTTTGCAGCTGTTTCTCTGGCATTTTGACTGTCACGCTCGTTTTGAGTTTCAAGGTATTCGGCTATGGCAGGTGGACGACGACTATCCGGAAGTCTTTTGGAATTAATCAGAGCTGTACGATATTTAATGGCCAGGTTATATATTTCTAAAGAGTCCTGTTGGATTTTGTTGAAAGTTGTTTTCCCGATATTATTATCGCTACCTCCCAAGAGTGGGGGGGCGGTTTCTTCAGCTATTTCAGTGCTGCCCTGCTTTGTTCGGGATTCATCCAGGGCCGATTGGATTAATTTTTTAAAGACGCTGATGCCCTCGATTGTCTCGTAATCGAGTAGCTCGTTTAATAATTCACGACCCGACAAGTTCATGCCTTTTATGTTTTTCAGAATACTACTAGTCGTAATAAACAGGTCGAATAAGTTTCCTGTATGCAACTGCAAGTCAACTTCGTGTGATGCAGAATGGTGCGCCTTCGATACCGTTGAAATGGAGTCCGATGTCAATTTATCTATGCTATCCATGTACTTTGAATTTGGTAACGACTGTTTCTTTTCGTTAACCGCTGTTTCTAGAGTATTTTTATATTGTTCATAACTGGACGAAAGTAATCCTTTACTGCTATCCGCAGTATTAATGAGCGGCTGGTTGTAATTTAATCGGGAGAGGTCTGTCAAATCTGTCAAAGAGAGACCAAGGAGAGCCCCGAGTTCAGATTTTAACTCATGAACAAGTTTTGCATTCGTGGAAGTGACATGACTCGGTGATGTTTTATTGACCGCAGTGGTGGTGGGTGTCCCAGCAGTGGTCCCGGCAGTCGTTAAAGATCCGGGTGGTGTCATCGCTACCAGGGTTGACGGATGTTTGCTTGTCAGGGATGAAGTATGTTCATGGGCATTTGTTGGTATTATTTCACTATTCAACAGGCAACTGTGTTTTTCCGGAATGTCGCTAATTGCACGTTTGTTCTCATCAAGAGAGTGTAAAACCTTTTCTTTTTGCTCCTCAGCCAGTTTGATGTTTTTGATTCGGGTGTTATGTAAATCGTAATCATTCCATGACTTGAATTCATCAATAAGTTTGTCAAGTTCAGCTGTTATTTTGGCTGCTTTATTATTCAGGCTTGCTTTATAACGATTAGCGAGATCATCAAATTCTGCTTTCTTGCTTTTCTGGCACAGGTTTTCTAGCTTTCTGAATCCATTGTGATTTAATTTTGAGACTTCCTCGGAAAATTTACAGTGAAGACTGGCAAATTTTGAAGTTAGGATTTGAATATTAACTTCAGGTGTGTCTGGGGATTCGAATACCTCAGGATTCTCTCCACATTCTTCCGTACCACTCATTAAACAGTTGTATTTTTCCGGGATTTCATAAATTGTAGTTATGCTCCTCTTCAGGGTGTTTGAAACCCATTCTTTTTGCTCCTTAGCCAGTTTGATGTTGTGGATTCGGGTGTTATGTAAATCGTAATCATTCCATGACTTGAATTCACCAATCAGTTTGTCAAGTTCAGCTGTTATTTTGGCTGCTTTATTATTCAGGCTTGCTTCATAACTTTTGGCAAGGGTATCAAATTCTGCCTGCTTGCTGTTCTGGCACAGTTTTTTTAGTTTTTTTAATCCCTTGTCATTTAATTTTGAGACTTCCTCGGAAAATTTGCAGTGAAGACTGGCAAATTTTGAAGTTAGGGTTTGAATATTAATTTCAGGGGTCTCCGGGGGCTCAAACAGGGTGGGAGTCCCCGCGCATCCGTCACCATGAATGCCATCCCCTTTAACGGTTGTAGTTTGAACTGTAGTTCGTTCCTCCCTGGTTGGAGATGGTTCTGATGTTTTGCTTTCAGGCTCCAAAGTCTTTGTTTCTGGTCGGTTTGTTGGGCTTTTTATACCAGTCGCAGTTTGTGTCGTTGTCGGGGGGAGTAATTCTGTGTCTCGTGTTGTGGTTATTAAGAGCGGGGGTTCAGTACTGTCTGTAGTGCACAGGGGAATGGTTATTGTTTCTGACATCATCTTTGGAATGGGCCAGGTATAGGATTTGGCTATATCATATATGTCTGTTTTAACCGCATTGTAACGTTTTTGTACATCGTTTTTGTATGTGTTAATCAGGAAACAGTTCAGTTCATTAATGCTCTCGCTTATCATCTCTTTTATTTCCACACGCTGACTACGTGCTTCTTCTTTGATCTTGCTTTTTCCTTGCTGTGTTAATTTTGGGTTTTCTCTGGTAGTTTTGGATCTTTGTCTTATTTTAACGATTTCAGTTTTTTCCAGATCTGGTAAGGTTTTCTTGGTTGTTGGCGTAAAAGCAGATTCGTACTGCTTAAATGAAATTACATCAAGTTCTGTATAATATCTTGGATCAAAGCTTAACTCATGCAGCTTTATTTTTTCGACAGTCCGTTCAAGATTGTCCAGAATTGAAAGTGGACCATTTTGTTCGGAAAAATCATTAGAAAGAACCTCTTTGTTTTTCTTGATATGTTCAAGCAGGGTTTTAGACAGTTTTTCTTTCTGCTTTGAGTATTCTTCTTTTAATACTAACAATTCATTACTAAGCTCTTTGTCGTTTTCTTCTGGCGAGTTGGTGCTTGTTGCTACATCTCTGGCTGGTCGTAAATGTCCGTGATCATCCTGATCGTCTCGCTTTTCTTGCAACTGTTTATTCGTGGATTTTTCATTATTTTCAGTTAAACGAGCAGTTAATTCAAAGGGTGCTACATGTTGCACATTCCGTTGTTTATGAGATTGAATCTGTTCGTCAGCACGTGAGGGAGAGGTGGGGAGTTGGGGTGGTGGTTTGTCTTGTGCTCGGATTGCCGGTTGTTCAGGCTTATGGTGAATGCCGTATGGATTTCCTGACTGAACGACAGGAGGCTTTGACGAAATCATAATGTTGATATCCCAAATTTATTAGTTAACACAAAGGCAATTCCGGATCGGTGAGCTAAATACAAACGACAACATAATTTTGTAGATATTAACCGGATTTACAAAAGTCATGGTAGATGGGAAATGGGGGATTGTTGATCTTTTATCCTTTCTTGATGGTGGTTTTTACCCGGAATTATGAAAATCAGGGTGGTGATTTACACTTGTGATTTGGTATTCGCAATAATGGCAATTCTCAGTAATTTCCAATAACTTATGTTGGAAATTAGTGAATAGACTACAGAAACCTCTATTCACTGGTGTGATCCTTAATGAACACTATATAAAGACGGCTATGGACGCTATGTCCATGGTCAAAAAGTCCCGGAATAATTTCCCCATTTGCCAGTCCATTTGCCAGTAGATTGAGATGGGTGGGGAGAAGCATTGCAAGCACCGGTTGCTTTCTCCGCTGTCATTGCGTACAGGCGACTGCATGGATGCAGAAGAGAGTAATGCAGGAGCAATTACCGAGATTGTACGGAATCCACCCGGCAGGGTTACCCAAAGGACCCACAGGGCCTAAAGGCATAAAAGCCAGCTGTCAGATTCACCTCCCTGCGGATGGATCCTGTACCATCCCGGTACAGGATGACAGTGGAGAGTTGGTGGGTAAATTTATAATGACTGTTTTGTTAAATGCTGAATTTATTTCAGGACAATTCTTTAATCTTCTTCGGCATCCACGATGTAAGAGAAAGACTTTCTTATTTGGGGCAGAGATGCCCGCTTCAAGATCAGCTCACCCTGCCAATCCCCTGACGGATCTACCGGGTTGGGGATTCCCAGATAGTAGAAGATTTGCGCCTTGCCTGTTGCCAGTTTACTAAACGTTCTCGATTTCACGGTGTCGTTATCAGGATAAGTAATGCTCAAGGTGATCTGGTCTCCGGCAGAGAGGCCGATGAGTCGAACCCAGAAAAACAGATGCTCGCTGTCCTCATCAATACCTTCATTAAATTCGCCACTTTCGATGTCCCGATAATTGACCGGTGGCTGGTCATTGAATCCGTAATCCAGTAAAAAACCAGAGAGATAAGTTGTCTGCTCGACGACGTTTTCATTCCAGAGATTGTTGGCCGTATCCCCGCACAGTGAGAATTGCTGTGTCCCGGTAAAGGGATCGATTATTTGTCCAAAATGCTGCACCTGAAAATGGACATGGGGAAATTCCGTTAAACCGGAAAGGCCGATTTCACCCAGCTTTTGCTCTCTTGTGACCATATCCCCTTTTTGAACCATCAGACTATTCTGTTTGAGATGTCCGTAAATGGTTCGCCAGCCATTTTGGTGCTTAATTACGACCGCATTACCAAGCCCGATTTTGCTGATTTCATCACGTTTTTCAGGCTCAAGGTAGGTGTCAGATACGCCATCACGGGTAGCGATTACCATCCCTTCGGCGGCGGCCAGAACTGAAATGCCAGCGGCCATTTGAGGAAGGTTGATGATTCTGATATCAGTACCTGTATGGCCGTCGTAAGTCTGCTGGCCACACTGGTAATCCCGCCAGGCTTCCGTTGGATCGTTATCAACATAATTCTGAATGACGCAGTCAACGCCATAATCACAATTCACAGGAAATATAAACTCGGGTCTTTCAGCGGCTGAAACTGAAGCCGCCAGACACCAGAACAGTAGGGGGAACTGTCTTTTCATGAGCGTAATGATCAGGTTTCTATCGTTTATTTTTCAGATCAACCACTGCCTTGGTCAGGGCATTGAACAGTTTGTCCAGTCGGGATTGGCGCTTCTCGGTTTTCTGATTTTCTTCCTGGACGGTGTCTGAAAGGCCTTGCAGTTGTTCTGAACAGCCTTCTATCTGGTTCGCAACATCATTCATTTCTTTTGCTGAGCTGGCGATTTTTTCTTTCAGTGTCTCTTTAACACCCACCATGCTCTCATTGGTTTTCAGCTGACTCTGATGAAGTGTTTTCTGTTCATTGAGCAGTGCGCTGACAATCTGAACCAGCCGGTGTTTGCTCTCTTTGATGGCCCCCAGTGCTTCGATACTGGCATCCGTCTGTGTGGTGAATAACTGACGCAGCTTTTCAGTTTCCCTGCGTTGCAGTTCTGTTTCAGCAAGTTGGCCAGACTGAAGTTCAGTAACGGTTTCAAGATGCTGTCCAGCCTGTTGAACGGTTCCTGAGATCAGTGATGTATGACCGATCATCTCCTTATGGTTGTTACTGATCAGATTGGTCAGCTCCCGGCACTGTTTTTCACCGTCAAAAGCGCCATTCTCAGCGATGCTCTGCAAAATGGTGGATATATTACCCAGCTGGCTGTTGATCTCGGTCAGCTGGTTGTTATCAATTGCCGATGCCGCGCTGGCGCTTACCGTCTGCGAGTCACCAGCGCTCATTCCGCCGCCAGCAAGGTGTTCGACAGTATGCTGAGCCAGCCAGGTTTCCATGGCGGAAGCGAAGTAGCTGCTGGCTTTATTAAGATTTAGCTGGAGAATACCCAGTACCAGAGAGGTACTGAGTCCCATCAATGAAGATCCGAAGGCAGTACTCATACCACCCAATGGCCCCTCAAGACCTTTGATGAGTTTTACCAGGGTGTCCATGATATCGGTGTCGCCACCCAGGCCTTCTGCAAGATCAGACAGGATTCCACCGATAGAGCCGATGGTGATGGTCAGACCGAGGAAGGTACCGAGCAGTCCGATAAAAATAAGGAGGTCTGTGAAGTAACGTATGAAGGCGACCTTTTCATCAAGGCTGTTCTGAAGCGAGTCAATCAGTGCCCGGGTGGCTGCCGCTGAGAGTTTGATATACCCCAGTGAAGCAACGTTATTTTGGAGCAAGGTCACGGTGGTCGACATCAGATGCATTTTCAGCGTTGGCGGCGGATTCTCTTCGTCGCTAAAAAGAATCTCGTCCAGCCTGGAAACGACCAATACATCATCTTTCAGGTGGTAGACATAAAGAAAACTGAGAAAAGACCCGAGCAGGAACACGGATACAATAGTGCCGTTCAGGGGCAGGTTGGACATGAGCGCCGGACCAAAGAAATCCCGGGTGAAGTAGACCAGTCCGATGGTGGCTATGACCACAGAGGTCATCTTCTTGAGGTACCCTACTATTCTTTTCGGGTTGGCAATATGAAGCTCAGACATGTCCCTGCTTACCTTTCCATTGGCTTATTTCCCTAACCAGAGCCAGTTCAGCCCTGAGGACGCTTAGCTCTCTTGCAAATTACGAATCGTATTGATGACATCATTCAGATAAAAACGGATATCCAACACGCTTTTGAAGAAGTCGTATTGGAATACAGCACTTTGCACCCGACTGATGTGGTAATCACCCTGGGCAGTGGTTATGTCCAGCAGTGTTTTTTCACCCAGTTCAAACTCTTTGTAATAGAGGTCAACAATTTCCCGGTTGGTTTCCATTGCCCGGTCATTGACCACCTTTTCATCCATAAG
>NZ_JAVRMB020000272.1:0-5934 GCF_031844845.1 Endozoicomonas sp. | reverse complement strand
TTATCACCTGAAAGACGATGTAATTCCACGGTTGTGTGGATTTTACCCGGTAGACAGTGATGCCTTTTGTGCAGTGATTGAACTTTGCATCAGGGCATTACTTCGTTTCAGTTCTTCTGAAAAGATTGAGTCGGGTATCAGGTCTGTTCTGAATGCGTATATGTTTCTTTGCGTGATATCTTTATCTGCATCATCAGTAATCGTAAAGTCTGGCTCCGGATGAATAACCGGATAAATGTTCTCCTTTTGTCCGTCAATCACGATAAACCGTCCTGATGCTTTTGAGCGAACAAGATTGACAAAGTGCCCTTCCTCTCCTGTTGGTGTTGTTCTCAGGAGCAGGTAGCGTTCCCCGTTCAATTGATCGATAGAATCATTTTCCGGGCTGGCTCCTGCCTGCTCACCGGACTGTATCGCCTTCCTGAAGGCATCAGAATCTACATCATGCAAAAACGTAGTGAAATAGCAACTCCTAAGTTCAGCGACATTCCAGCAGACAACCGCTGTTGGCGCGCCCGGAGCGACATTCATATCCAGCTGTTCATCAATACCAATGACCTGGTGGTAGCCCTGATTTCTCAGGAAGCACTCAATGGCGTTAACAAAGCTCTGGCAGCTGGCCGCGCCGGGTATTTGATTTTTGTGAAAAATCTGAATGGCGGCGCGGTATAATGTCAATTCAGCGAACTCGGCGGACGTTAACTTTGTACGGTGCATGGGCTTTATCGTTTCTAGTTGGTGGATCAGGGCTGGAGTGTCGTTGGAGAGATTATTCTTTTCAATATGATTTATTGCCTCTTCGAAAGAAATTTTGCCAAGCTGGTAGGATAACCGGTTTACCCCATTAGAAATAATCTGCTTATTTTTTTGAGTGTTATCATTTTCATCACTAATAGCATCTACCTGTTCTGCTTGAACAAGTAAGGCTTCAATTTCAGATATAAGTTTGGCGCGAGCACCATTGGTACAGATTTCGGTTGAAAGAATATGGCCAAATTTCAAGCCGGGTTTGGCTTTAATCTTCTGGATTTCCTGGAGTAGAGGGATTAGCTGCTTGTCTGGTTGTTCTGCTACTAATGGTTTCGGTACTGCTGTGGCAGGCGTTGATAGCGGTAACGGTGGCTGCTCAGGTCTCGATGGAGCATCAGACAGTGATGATTGCCCGGGAGTAGAGGAAGCTGAAATTGATGGTGGTTCGAGCTGTTGCCATTTTTCGAAACATTGCCTGACATAACCGATATCAAGCGGTTTCTGGGTACGCCATTTTTTGCAGAAGTTTTGATTCGATTCTAAAAGACTGCAGAGTTGATCCACGGAAATTTCCAGACCAGTGTTACTGAATCTTTTGACAGATTTTTTCAGTTTGGTTTTATTAAAAGACAGACCTTTTGTTTCTCTTGTTACCGGTGATGAATCACCTGACAAAGACTGATGTACATCGATGAACTTGTTACTGTCTGTCTCCCGGGTTGTTACCCCATCAGTGGCTGTCTGGGTTGGAATATTCTGTTCTGTTTTCTCGGGCTTTGGTAATAATGGTTTCTGTGGGGTACTCCTTAATCCCTTAAGTACCGGGTCAGGGTCAGTCACTTGATATTCAGCAGGTTTCGACGGGACTGTGGGGTCTGGCTGAGGCTCCCAATGGGTTGTTGCAGGTATATTATCGTGATCAGTTTGTTTCTTTTTGCAGGTTGTTCCGGGCGTTTTCTTCAGGTCTGTTTGTGTCTTTATACTGGTGGTTTCAGGTTTTTTGTTAAGGTTTGCCTGAGTCCCCGGGCTGGTGTTTTTTTGATTCCCGGTTTGGGTTCCTTCACTGTTTTTTTTCGGGGTCTCAGTTTGTACCCCCCGGCAGGGATTTCTACTGTTTTCAGTTTGTGTCTCTCTGTGGGCTGTTTGGACTTGAGGCAGAAGGGGGACGGTGTTGACCGTAGATATATTGAGTAAAGACTGATGTTGGGACCAGTATGTGAACTGCTGCGTGTTTTGTGGATTTATTGTGGTGACTGTATTACCAATTAATGTCGCTGAAGATGTTTGTTCTTGCGGAATCACAATATTCGGATTATCCCGGAACTGCTCAGGAGGGGGATAAATTATGTTGAGAGACTGGCATTTTTCCTCGTTTTTATGAGTGGAGTCAATGGGGCTTGCTGGTGTGATTTTATTGTTTTCCTTTGATTCGTCAGTAAGGGGCAATCTTGTTGGGTGAAGGCAGGTTTTATCTTCTTCTGGATTATTGGCAGGCCCTGAAACCGGAAGGGAGGTATTGTCGGTAGATATCAATGCTCTCAATTGCTCCATTCGCTGACTGAGATTATTGTCGTCCAGTTTTTCTTCTGTGTGATTCTGTGGTGTTTTACTAAGAATCATATATCCCCAGGCTATAAGAGTTGTTAACTCTGGTGTTTCAGAAACCGGGGGGGGATTGGATTTTTCAGCGAAAATCTTAATGAGTAGTTTTTTTAGATTTTTCCTTGTGGTTGGGCAGAGATTATCCTGAACCATGGCCTTTAGCTGTAATAAATCATGAATATTATCATCGAAAATGGATTCAGACTTGAGCAAGTCGAGAATCGTTTTTCCCCAGACTTTACTGACCGTCATATGCCAGCTGTTCAAGTGTGTTTCCCATAACAGAAATTTGTATTTTTCATTCTCAATGCATTGCTGTTTGTGTTTTGCCATAACGGTTGTTAAATGTTGGTAGTTAAATTTTTTGTGACCAACCTCATTTAAAAAAATATTGGAAATGGTGTCAAAAAGCTCCTTAACAATTATGCCTTTTATAGAATGCAGATTGCGTATTAGATTGTTTCCGTTGGGGAGTTTTTTGATTTTTTGTTCGTATGGGATGATAGGCTTTAAGATCAGGGCTGCATTTTGGTAATCTGTGATTTTTTGGTTCGTTTTATCTATCGCATTGAATGCTTCTTTAATTAGCTGTTTTACTTTTTCAGGGGTTAGTTTTGAGGGTTGGAGCGAGGCCTTTTTTTTCTGTACCGACTTTCCTGAAGCCTGTTGTATATATTCTTGAGTTTTGGCTGTCAGGGGTGTTTTCTCTCCTGGTATGTACCGGGTCCATAATTCAATGCAGGAATTATTGAGTACTCCATAGTGAATAAGTATTTCTATCGTCTCTTCAATCTTTTTGGGGATGAATGAATTGGGGGGAATACTGGTCAGTAATCTTTGGGTAACCTCCGATTGAATTTTGATAAGATCCTTCTTCAGAGAATCATAAACGTTGATAGTTCTCTGGTGTTTTTGAGAAAAGTTCGCCAGAGCGGTAAATAAAGCAAGCTCCCGGGAGCTATTATGTGTCGCTTGGAAAGAAGCTGCTAAATCGGTCAAACTGCATTTCAGTATATCTCCAATCATTCTTATCTGACCTGAAATAACGGGTTGTGATTGCCATACAAGGTTCTCTGCTTCCTGAAGGTTGTTTGATGCCAGTGCTTTACTGAGCGGAAGCGTGTCTGATTGTGCTTCAGGCGGCTCTGGATGCTCAATCTTCTCTGAGTAAGCATTAACTTGTTCTCTGGTTAAAAAACCGCAAGAGACGGCTGGAGCCTCAGGATCTAACAACCATTTGATTTTCTTTCTAACGGGTTCGGTACCTCTGGGGTCAGGGTAGGATGCCCTGTATCTCAGGTATTCTAACTCTGAACTGATTATGCTGTTCAATAGCTGTTTCAATTGGGTATGGATCGCTGATTCGGGACGATATATGTCGGGGTGAAGATGAATGGGGTTTGGTACCGTGCATACTGCTTCCAGAATATGGTATGTATTTAAATAGCGTGAATCTGTTTTGTCAAAATATTCAAGAGCTGCATTGACTAGTGAATCCAGTGCCCGGCAGTAGAATGGAGAAAAACTGGATTGGTAATGCTTGTCGTTCTGTACTATTGATTCATCCTTTGTTGGTTTTAACTTATTAATTGAATTAACAACTTCTAAATACCAGCGGACAGGGTCTTTATTTTTCTTTTCCTGTTTTTTCAGTATCAGGCATTGCTGGTTGATCTGATTAGTGAAATCCCTTGACGATTCTGCTGGTTTTGGGCGATTCTGATGTTTATTTATAGTATTGGCTGAATGTTGTTTCCTTTCAGTTTTATAATTAGTGTTCACTAAAGGCTTTGGCGGGGGAGGCGTAGTAACTACAGAAGCATAAGTTTTCACTCCTGCCGGCAGTGCTGCTGGTGCATTGATGCCCTTCTGATGTTCTGCATGAGGGCTATTTTGAATGCTTTTTCCACCGTGAAGTATTTTTTTCTGGCCTTTTTCATTGTTATTTTTTGGAATGGCTTTTAAAGCAGGGGTGGGGGATGGGGATTTTGGTGCTTGATAAGTTTCCACTCAGAATTCCTGATCGTTGTTTTTGTTCTTTCTACCGCAGGTAAGTCTAGGGTAATTATTTGATTTTTCATTGTTGTCTGTAGTGGCGCTGTGGGTCGTCAATAAATACCAATAATTTTTAGATAGTTAACAGGTAAGTGCTGTTTTCTTTAGTCTCTTCAGACGATGAGAGTTTACAGGCCAAACGCAAGAATTCACTATTGACTTCGCCTGCCTTTGTGGTTTGTCAGCAGTGAAAAGAGCGGTCTTTGATACCACACTTTGACATCATAATCAGGGCGATACCGGTAACCTTTATACATTCCCGGATAAGGCTATGCACAATAATAATAATGAATTTCCTCAAGGGGTGGCGCTGGTTGTTGGAGGCAGTGGTGGTGTGGGTGCTGCCGTTTGCCACCGGCTGGCAGAGCAGGGCGCTACGGTTGCCCTGACTTATAATAAAAACCGTGAAAAAGCGCTGGAAGTGGCTGCTTCTCTGGCTGAAGCCGGTGGGCATGCTGAGGCTTTTCAGCTCAATATGGGGGACAGGGAAAGTGCCGGGAATCTGTTTGCCAGCCTCTCTGAACAATATGGCAATATCCATACGGTCGTTCTGGCCACAGGCTACGATATTCCCCAGCAATACATTTCAGAAATTACCCCGGAGCTCTGGCAGGATATTATCCAGTCCGATGTTAATGGTTTTTTTAATATTGCTCATACAGCCATTCCTTATCTGAGAGAAGAGGGTGGTGGTTCTCTGGTTCATGTCAGTTCTGCGGGGCTTTTCCGTTATCCGGCCAGAGATGCATTATCGGTAGCCCCCAAAGCAGCCATTGAAAGCCTGATTAAGGGTATTGCTAAAGAAGAAGGGGTTTATGGTGTGCGCGCCAACAGCGTTGCCATCGGTGTGATTGAAACCGGAATATTTTTGCGTTTGAAAGGTAAAGCCTTCGATAAGGCGTGGGAAGAATCGGTGCTGCAGAACCTGTGTCTAAAGCGATTTGGTCAGGCTGAAGAGGTGGCGGATGCCATCAGCTTCCTGGCTTCCAGTCGTGCCCGTTATATCACCGGGCAGATTATCTGCGTGGATGGCGGTTACCACGTTTAAGAGAAGTGGCGTTGTAGAAAGTACTTTTGTCATCCCCGCGAAGGCGGGGATCCACTGCTCGATATAGACTCCTACTCTCGAGATGGATTCCCGCCTTCGAGGTTGTCGCAAAAGGTTGACCCTCCGTCTTTCCCGCGCAGGAGGCTGTCGCAAAACCCATCAGGAACCTCGTTCCTGGCGGGTTTTGCGACAACCGCCTTCGCGAGGATGACGGTCGGGGGGTGTTTTGCCCTTTTGCGACACCCTCCTTCGCGGGAAAGACGGAGGGGAGAGGTCGGCATTTTCAACCTTTTGCGACAGGCTACTTCGCGGGGATGACGATGGTATATAACATTGACGATTAACAGCGATTCCCAAAAATAATGACAAGGGAAAATCATGTCGGATAACAGCACTAATAAAAACAAGAATAAAATCGTGAAAAAGCCCTGGGATGCCATTGTCGATGTGGTAGTGGTGGGATCCGGTGCCGGTGCACT
>NZ_JAVRMB020000271.1:0-5255 GCF_031844845.1 Endozoicomonas sp. | reverse complement strand
AGATGTGTATAAGAGACAGAAGCAACATAACGGATACCACCAGCTACATTGGTACCCTCTATGGCAGCTGGCAAAACAGTGACCGCTTTGTTGATATTATGGCCAGCGCCGGTGTCAGCAAAAACGAAACCGAAAAAGTAGAGATCACCGGGCTGAGCACATCAGAGTATGATGCTAACCAACTGGGCTTACGTCTGGTGACCGGTCAGGACTTCTGGCTGGATAGTCAGGCAATGGTGCTGCAGCCAAACCTCTCCTTCAACTACGGACGGGTTGATATTGAGGCCTATGAGGAAATCACGCCATCCGTAATGACACAGCCTATTCATAAACAACGTTACGAAGTGGTTGAACTGGGTGCTGGTATTACGGCCATGAAATCCTTTGAACTGGATCGCGGCTTGTTGGATGCGAGCCTCTCCCTGAATGTGTACCATGATTTTGCTGCCGATCAAGTTGAGGTCACAAATAGTATTATAACCAGTGCTGGTGCGACTGCGCCTACCACACATACTGGCGCAGAACCGGAAAAAACCACCTGGCAAGCCAGCCTCGGGCTCAACTACCAGATCAGCAATACGCTGAGCGCATCGGTCAACTATGACCACACCTGGAAGTCCACCTTTGCTGCTGACAGTGCCAGCATCAAACTACGATATGACTTCTGAGGCGAGTTGAACTTTCGCTGCCGGCCAAGGCTTTATCATTGAACAGAAACGTCCGCTTTTGCGGACGTTTTTTTATGTACAGGGATATTCTGTATCCCGGAAACGCAGGAGCGGTTTCCGGGATTATGGGTGCGCAGGATATGGCACATAGTTATACTGCAGGCTCCGCTGTTACGGTTCGCTTCGCAGCGGCCATCATAAACCAGACCATTGCGCCAATACCTGCTGCAACACCAACCGGGTAAGAGATCGCAGATGAAAGACCGAGCCCTTCCGGAGCCATCAGAATATAAGTGCTACAAACGGCCGTCATAAAGGTTGCTGGCAGAGAAGCGAGCCAGTGACTTTTATTCTGGTGCACCATATACATAGCTGAAGCCCAGAGAACAATAGTAGCCAGCGCCTGGTTGGAGAAAGCAAAGTAGCGCCAGATAATATTAAAGTCGATAAAGGTCAGTGCGAAGCCCACAGCAAATACTGGAACAGCCAGCATCAGACGGTTTTTAGTACTGGTCTGACTGATATTCATCGCATCAGCAAAGATCAGCCGTATACTTCGGAAAGCAGTATCACCGGAAGTGATCGGGCAGGCGATAACCCCAAGAATGGCCAGCATGCCACCCACGGTGCCCATCAAACCAACGGATACTTCGTTAACCACAAGACCTGCGCCGCCTTTGCTGAGCACATCATTAAGACCTTCCAGACCATTAGGGAAGAAAGACATAGCCGCCGCAGCCCAGATAAGAGCAACCACGCCTTCCGCAATCATCGCACCAAAGAACACACGACGACCGTAGCTTTCGGAAGGCAGGCAGCGGGCCATCATGGGAGACTGGGTAGCATGAAAACCACTGATCGCACCGCAGGCAATGGTGACAAACAGCATTGGCCAGGCAGGCAACCCATTCGGGTGAGAGAGTGGATCAGTAATTTCAGGAATGGGCAGACCTTTCACCAGTATCATGCCACCAACGCCAAACGCCATAATCAGAAGCGTTAAACCAAACAGTGGATAAATTTTCGCAATCACTTTATCCACAGGCAAAACAGTCGCCATAAAGTAGTAGACTAAAATCACCGCCAGCCAGAAGCTGGTATTAGCAAAGATGCCTTTCATTCCCAGGTTCGCCAACAACCCGGCGGGGCCCATCATAAAGACAACACCCACCAGCAACAGCAGAACCACAGAGAAGCCCCGCATCACTTTGCGAGAACCTTCTCCCAGGTAATGACCGACGATTTCAGGAATCGACTGTCCCTGATGACGGACGGAGAGCATGCCTGAAAAATAGTCGTGTACCGCACCACCGAACACACAGCCAAACGCTATCCATAAAAAGGCTGAAGGGCCATACAACGCCCCCATAATGGCACCAAAAATAGGGCCAAGACCGGCAATGTTCAAAAACTGGATAAGGAAAATCTTGTGCCAGGGCAGGGGTACGAAATCAACACCATCCTGCATTACATGGGCCGGGGTCTCTCGATTCGGGTCAGCACCAAAATGACGGTCGACCCATTTTCCATAGACCAGATAGCCTGTGATCAGAATTGCTAATGCGCCAAGAAAGCTAAACACGCTTATTACCCGCTCTTTATCCCACGAATTTTCTAACGTCAGTGGATATCTAATTCAAGATTTGAGTTGTTGTATTACTTTTTTCCTGCTGAACAGAAAATCGGCAATTTTCATTTGCCGGCGCAATATAACAATTTACTGACATATCATTTTGATTTAGAACAAGACAACTATAATTCCATATCTGGTATATGGCGCCCTGAATCCGGAGCAAAAAACTGCAACGGATCACTATGGATTTTTACAAGAACAAAAACAAGAAGAAGAAGAAGAAGATCGCAGAATACAGGAATTGATCGCTTTCTGATTTTATTTAATTTATTGGTCTATTTTGAACGGGTTGACGTTGTAAAAGCAGGCAGAGTACACGAGTAATACTAATCACGATTTCTAACACTTAACGAGATGTTTGATTAACAATAAATAATAGTGGTGGTATGCCGTCTTTTTTAAAAACACAACAGGTCTATCTCCTATTTCACCTTCACCACAAATACCAACTATAAATTTAAGCACCCGTTCTTTTGGAGGTAATCAATGTTTGGAGCCATAGCACGTGAACAAATGTCAAAAATGACAAGTGTTCTGGATTTAGCACAATATCAAAAAAATGAAAGTGTAATGTGTAGCGGAACAGGCCGGCAGGTTCAAACAATGCCCCATAACGCCAGAACCTTCCATACCTGGGATTCAAAGTATGCTTCATTACCGGGTGACATAGCGCTGGGCAGTAGAAAAACTGAAAGGACTTCACAAACCGTTGCACAACTTATTGAAGATGCCGGTGAAGTTTACAATGCGAACAAAGCGGAAGCTACTGGTGATTCCCTCGTTAATATTACAAGTCTTCTGGAAAAAATAAACGACAGAAAAATGATAAATCAGTTATTGTCCAGTCAATTAAATTCTATGACTGCTACGGAGTTTGACCGGTTTATTGAACAATTCATTCGGGAAGTAGAGGCTAACAGCGCTACCGGGGAGGCCAGACCATTATCCGCCAGAAGAAAATTGTTTTATGGAACCGTTCTGTCACTATGCTTTGTTGGCTCTGCCTGCTCGGTCCTTGGTGTGATCCCCCTGGGACCTGAGGCCACTCCCAAAGAGCGCGGCCTTGGTATGGCACAGTTTTCGTTGTCGCTACTACTTACCCATGGAACGATCTATGCCAATGCCATGCATGATGTCATGGTTCATCTGGATAATAAGCTGACCCACTATTTGCATTCCAGAGAGGATGGCGCGGGCTGGTTATCGGTCTTGACGGATATCCGGGAGAAAATCCGTAATGTCAGTCTGAAGGATGGGCTGCTGCTGCTTCTGGGACTGTCTGTCGCATTTTATTCGCCCATGCAGGATGCCTTGAACGCTCGTAAAGGCGGCATTGACCTGGTAACAGGACTCAACCCGTCACTAACCACTCTCGGACAGGTGGTCGGTAATATTATGCTGGTCCTCAACTGGGCAACAGGGTTC
Source organism: Endozoicomonas sp. (assembly GCF_031844845.1). Lineage (GTDB taxonomy): Bacteria > Pseudomonadota > Gammaproteobacteria > Pseudomonadales > Endozoicomonadaceae > Endozoicomonas. The sequence continues at coordinate 1,529 of NZ_JAVRMB020000271.1, read as the reverse complement.
GGCCTTCCTGCGGTTATGGCTGCCAGTCTGCTTTCCGGATACGGAAAAGACTTCACCACGCTCCGCCATGGTGCCTCTGACGAGCGAGAGTCCGTTGAAACGCTGACCAAAGTAGTCCGGAAAAATATGATGATCGCAGGTATAACCACTACGCATTCCCCGTTGTCGGCGGAACAGATTGTTCAGATAACTGATACCCAAACGCCTGATAATGTTTTTCTCCTTCAGCAGGTTCTCAGGGTCGCAGATGCAGATCATTGTGCTAAAGATGTGTTACAGCTGCTTCAGGCTATGGACCTGGATACACCCGCAAAGCGGGCGAAGCTTGACCGGGAGAAACTGACCGAGGCGGTCAGTCTGATATCATCTGACACCAGGGCAACGCCGCTACTGGCTAACGCTCTGGCAGAAATGCTCGAATCCCCCGGAATGGGTAAAAAGGTTCTGGACATGCTTCGTGGTGAATCGGTGAAATACTCCAATATTGCGGCAAGGGCAAAATCCGTGGCCAAGCTAACCTTCAGAATTCTGATTAACTGGATTTCATTAAATTGTATCGCACTCACCTTTGGATCGCCCATGGTGGTACAGCACTATAAGTCGCAGATGAAAGACCCATCCCAGGCGGTTGACTGCAATTATTTGCAGAAGATTTCCGACATTATTCCGTTTAGCTACTCTCTGCTGTTAGTCGCCATGCTGTCCTATGCAGTTCAGGGCATTACGTTGAGCGATGGGGCGATAAAGATCATGGAAGCACTGCTGACGCCTCTGAGTTTTATGATGCAGGGGCTTAGCCGGGAAAACCTGGAAAGAGCCTGGCAGTCAATACGGCGACATGCTGAAGTTTTGCCCATGTTCTGTGGCGTGGCCTGTGGCGCTACCATGGGCTGGGTTTTAGCCTCAGCCGATGATCGTTACCAGGAATATCTGCAACTGCTGGATTGTGATATTGGTGTTCCGGAGTCGAAGCTGGTGGCCGAGTTTAAGCTTGCAGGAATCATTACCCAGGTACTCATGGTTATAATCCTGACGCACCTTGGTCAATCCAGTTTTAAAAGTGTTATCAGAAAACTGTCTTTTTCCCGCTGCAGTCGCCTGTACGACCCGGTCACTTCCTAGCAAGACCATCCTGTAGGGCGGAGGCAGGGAGTACAACTGCTGTCAGCAATGATCGTTGATGGTGATTAATACCAAGAGAAAAGAACTGCCCGGGCCTTATTTCTGTCGAATTCACTCCCGGGCATTTGACACCCTGAACGAAGCTGTCGCAAAAGCATCCAGGGTATCCCCTGGATTGTTACCAGCACATCACCCAAGGCTGACCAACAGCCCTGCTGGCATGTAAACATTCAATTGCCCACTGGCCACCAGCTGCGATGCATTTTGTATATCCGGGAAAAAGTAACGATCCTGATCGTAGAAGGGAACATCTTTCCTCACCGTTTTCATCACCGCCTGCAGCGTTTCAGAGGTTTTCCAGGGTTTACGCAGATCCACACCCTGTGCCCTGTCTCTTATACACATCT
>NZ_JAVRMB020000270.1:0-6573 GCF_031844845.1 Endozoicomonas sp. | reverse complement strand
CGCTGGGTGTTTTTCTGCTTTCAGGGCATTAATGTTTTATTGGTCGATAGTCATGAAAAACACATCGTTGGTTTGCAGGAGAGGCAGTTAACCATCATTTCAATTCTTGGGCGACCGTATCAAGAAATTTATTCCTGATATGGGTGCTGAATGACGGTTTCACTAATAAAAATCGTATTATTACCAACCAAACGGACGTACCGCCGAAAAGATATCACGCCATCCCGCAACGCTCAACTCACACCTCACAAGTTTTTGACCTGCGTCGTATATTTGATCAGATAAAGACCTTTTAGTTCTTTCATGGCTGCCGGTGGACGCTGAAACCTCGCTGGCAGCTCTTGCGCTTGCAGTCAGAGAACCATACATTCCTACACAATGCGTGGGAACAAGGTGTTTGGGGTATAAGAGAAGAGAGTGCTTACAAATGAAAGTAAAGATTAGTCAGAAAAACAGTAATAATGGTAGTAATCAACCCACCAAAGGTGATCAGGTACTGCCGGTTCATACTGGCCATTTCGGTACGCAACCCGGAAAATCCTTGATGCATTTCAGTTTTGAGCGATTCTATTTTGGTATCCAGCTCATGGCAGCGAGTATCAATTTTATGGTCCAGTTCGTGGTAGCGGGTATCAATTTTCTGATCCAGCTGATGATATCCACGATCAATTTTACGATTCAACTCATGATAGTTGTGATCCATCTTACTGTTGAGTTCGTGATAACTGCGATCCGTTTTGTTATTCATTTCGTGATATCGGGACTCCGACACCAACTGCACCTGCATCATCGCTTCCTGCATAATCAGCACATCCTTTTTACTGGCATTATGCTCCGGGTCCAGCGAGGCGCTGACCTTACCAGCCAGTTCCGGGTCGATGCCGATATCGGTCAGCTGTTTGAACAGGTTATCGCTCATACCTCTTCTCATTTTTATTGATGCTCGCCAAGCATAGATAAAAGTCCATAGACTGCAAGAAAAGGTGGACCAGACGGACAAGTCAGCCCCCCCTTGCCAGATTTTGAAAGCCCTCTACGATGCACCCGTTAATGCCCGGAATTGTTGGTGAAAAGTTTGTCGATTCCCCGGCTCAGGGCAAGCCGACAGTGCATCCCGGCGATAACGCCAAGCCCTGATTAGTGCATGGCGGTTGGGCCACAAGTCGGCTCGCAAGCGAACCGACCTACGTAGAAACCGTTTTTTAGGTTTTTCGTCAGCCTCAGAGCATGGAAACGAGGAGATACCAACCCCGCCACAAACCCCTTAACTCTCCGCCGTTTATGCTGATATATTACCTGTTAACAATGAATTTATTCCTATGGACAGACACGGGTTATGGCAAATAAACCGCTCTCCGGGCTGGCTGCCCGCCTGCTGGCCGATCAACTGCTGGATGAGGCCGCCATTCACCAGGCTGAGGCCGCAGCAACCAAGTCTCAAATGCCGCTTACCCGGTATTTACTGGAAAAAAAGCTCGTCGATGCCAAAGCCCTGATGCTGGCAACGGCAGAGGAGTTTGGCCTTCCGGTCATTGACCTCAGCGCTTTCGATAAAGAGCACCTCGCCAGGGATGTGGTACCGGAAAAGCTTATCCGCAAACACCATGTCCTCCCCCTGATCAAGCGGGGCTCGCATCTGTTTGTTGCCATTTCAGACCCCTCAAATCATCAGGGGTTAGATGAAATTCGCTTTAACACCGGCCTGACCATTCATTCCGTTCTGGCTGAGCCTGCTTTGCTGATGAAAATGATTGAAACGGCCCTGGATGACACAGGCCAGGCGCTGGCGGACCTGGGTGGAGATGAGTTTGCCGGTCTGGAAGATCTGGAAGTCAGTGCCGCGGATGATGGCCCTGATGATACCCAGGGCGGCGGAGAAGATGACACCCCCGTGGTCAAATTTGTCCATAAAATGCTGCTTTCCGCCATCAAGAAAGGGTCTTCAGACCTGCACTTTGAGCCTTATGAAAAATCCTACCGGGTTCGCTTTCGAACCGATGGTGTGCTTCACGAAGTCACCAGACCACCGGTTTCTTTAAGCCCCCGAATTGCCTCCCGCCTGAAAATCATGTCGTCTATGGATATCTCCGAGCGCAGGAAGCCTCAGGATGGCCGGATCAAAATGAATCTGTCGAAAACCAAGGCCATCGACTTCCGGGTTAACACTCTGCCCACGCTGTGGGGTGAAAAAATCGTACTGCGGATACTCGACCCTTCCAGTGCCAAGATGGGGATTGATGCCCTGGGCTATGAGGAAGTCCAGAAAGAAATGTATATGAATGCTCTTCATCAGCCCCAGGGCATGATTCTGGTAACAGGCCCCACCGGTTCGGGTAAAACGGTATCCCTTTATACCGGCCTGAACATTCTTAATACACCTGAGCGAAACATCTCCACTGCGGAAGATCCGGTGGAAATTAACCTGGAAGGGATTAACCAGGTTAACGTAAATCCCAAACAGGGTATGGACTTCAGTCAGGCGCTGAGAGCCTTTCTGCGTCAGGACCCGGACATCATCATGGTGGGTGAGATACGGGACCTGGAAACGGCCAACATTGCCATAAAAGCGGCACAGACAGGCCACATGGTACTCTCCACACTGCACACCAACAGTGCAGCAGAAACCCTGACCCGTATGCAGAATATGGGGGTAGCCGCCTTTAACATTGCCACCTCGGTCACCCTGATTATTGCTCAGCGTCTGGCCAGGCGTTTATGCAGTAATTGCAAAGCAAAGGTTCAAATCCCCAAAGAAGCACTTCTGGAGGAAGGCTTCACCGAAGAGCAGGCAGCCACAGCAGAAATTTATGGCCCTAAAGGCTGCGATAACTGCAACAGTGGCTACAAGGGTCGTGTTGGTATTTATGAAGTGGTGTCTATCTCGCCAGACATGCAGCAGATCATCATGGCGGAAGGGAATTCTCTGCAAATCGCAGAACAGGCGGGAAAGGAGGGCTTTAATAATCTTCGTCAGTCCGGATTACTCAAAGTCCTGCAAGGCGTCACCAGTCTCGAAGAGGTTAACCGGGTAACGTAGGATTAACGCCCAACCCTGAGCTGAACCACAATACCCCCGCAGGGCATTGTGGTTTAACCGTTTTATAAAGACTCACTCCCCAAAGACAGTAACGTGGCATTACCGCCCACGGCGGTGGTATTAATACTCAACGTCTGCTCCGTAGCAAACCGCAGAACATAACTGGGCCCACCCGCTTTTGGACCTGTGCCAGAAAGCCCCTGCCCACCAAACGGCTGAACTCCGACCACCGCACCAGTCTGGTTCCGGTTGATATAGAGATTCCCGGCTTTAACCCGCTGCTGAATATACGACGAAGTCACTTCATTCCGACTATGGATTCCCAGGGTAAGGCCATACCCGGTACTGTTGATCTGATTGATCACCTCCGGCAGATCCTTTGCCTCATAACGAATGACATGGAGAACAGGGCCGAAGTGTTCCTTCTCCAGCTGACCAATATGGTCGATTTCAAACGCCACCGGCGCAACAAAACATCCATTTGCACAATCTGCTGGCAATTCGCACTCAACCAGTAGCGTTGCCTCTTTTTTCATCCGCTCAATATGCGTCTGGAGAGACTGCCGGGCTTTTTCATCAATAACAGGGCCAATATCGGTTGAATAAAGACTGGGGTTACCAATGGACAATTCCTCCATGGCGCCCTGCAACAGAGAGATAACCCGACCGGCAATATCGTTCTGCACATAAAGCACTCTCAGGGCAGAACACCGCTGCCCGGCACTGCCAAAAGCGGACAGAATCACATCATTAACCACCTGTTCCGGCAGCGCCGTAGAATCCACAATCATGGCATTCTGACCACCGGTTTCCGCAATCAGCGGCACAATAGGCCCGGAACGATTAGCCAGCGCCTGATTGATCACTCGAGCAGTTTCGGTTGAGCCGGTAAACGCCACACCGGCAATTCGTTCATCGGCAACCAGACGACTACCAATCGTTGCGCCATCGCCAGGCAGTAATTGAATAACACCGCCGGGAATGCCGGCTTCAAGCATCAACTCAACCGCCCTGCCGGCAATAAGCCCCGTCTGCTCCGCAGGCTTGGCAATGACGGCATTACCCGCTGCCAATGCCGCGGTTATCTGACCAACGAAAATCGCCAGGGGAAAGTTCCAGGGGCTGATGCAGAGAAACACTCCACGCCCACAAAGCCGAAGCTCATTGGACTCTCCAGTGGGGCCAGCCATTACCATCGATGAAGAGAATTTCTCCCGGGCCTGATTAGCGTAATACCGACAAAAGTCGACCGCTTCACGCACTTCATCAATGGCATCGTGCAGTGTTTTTCCCGCTTCCCGATGACACAGGGCCACCAGCTCCTCCCGGTTGTCTTCCAGAAGGTCGGCCAGTTTTTCCAGGCATTTCGCACGCTGCTCCGCAGGCGTCGTATTCCACGGGTCAAAGGCCGCGACAGCAACACCGGTTACCGCCTCAACCTGAGCTTCATCACTCCATCTTAAATGGCCGGCCAGTTGTGACCGGTCATAGGGACAGAAAATTTCAGCAGCCTCTGCGGTCTGATTCAGCTGCCCATCAATCCATGGCCCCTGATTCCAGTCATGGGCCATAAAGTGTTGAACCTTCTGGTGGAATGGCTGCCATTGGCTTTCAATATCCACATTCACACCCAGTGAGTTTTTACGTTCAGAACCATAAATGTCGGGAGGCAGGGAAATCTGGTCATTTTGGAAGCACACCCGGCTCTTCAAGATGTCAACCGGGTGCTTAACCAGTGAAGCAATGGGGGTTTTGGCATCCACCAGACGGTGAACAAAGGATGAGTTTGCGCCATTCTCCAGCAATCGACGAACCAGATAAGGCAACAAATCTTTATGACTGCCAACCGGGGCATAAATTCGAACCGGCTGGCTATAGCTATTCAGTACCAGGTTATAAAGTGCATCCCCCATACCGTGAAGGCGCTGGAATTCAAAGTCATCCCCGTTTTTATTTTCAACAGCCGCACGTTCGGCCATGGTCAGTATACTGGCGACCGTATGGGCATTATGACTGGCAAACTGAGGATAGAGCGTTGCCCTGACCGGTTCTGACAACAGAAACTGTGCACACGCCAGATAAGCAACATCTGTCGCTTCTTTTCGGGTATAAACCGGATAACCGGGCAGCCCCTGCTGCTGACAAAGCTTGATCTCACTATCCCAGTAAGCACCCTTTACCAGCCGAACCGGAATGCGGTCCCCCTGTTCCCGAGCCAGGGCAGACAGCCAGCACAGTGATGGCAGTGCCCGTTTGCCATAGGCCTGAATGACCAGGCCAAACCCACCCCACCCACGACAATCCGGGTGCCGGTAAACCCGCTCGAACACTTCCAGAAACAGCTCATGGCGATCCTGTTCCTCGGCATCCAGATTGATGGCAACATTACCGGCCCTGGCTTCACGCACCAGATCCAGCAGCGCAGGCACCAACTCCTGGAAAACCCGGGCCTTCTGGGCAACTTCATAGCGTGGGTGAAGTGCAGACAGCTTGATGGAAATGCCTGCCCTGGAGGAATTCTTACGATCGGGCTCAGCAGCGACCGCTCTTATCGCTGCAAGGTATTCATCATGGTAACGCCGGGCATCCTCCATCGTCAGGGCGGATTCACCCAGCATATCAAACGAATAGGTATAGCCCTTTTCCTGCTGCTTCAAGCCATTCTTTAAGGCCTCTGAAATATTACGGCCCAACACGAAGTGGCGTCCCATAATCTTCATGGCCTGATTGACGGCCTGACGAATCACCGGCTCCCCCATACGGTTCACCAGCTTTCCGATAACGCCACCGGCAGAACCATCTTCACCAGCATCCAGGCTCACCACCTTGCCGGTCAGCATCAGTCCCCACGTGGATGCATTAACCAGAAGAGAATCACTCTGACTTAAATGCTGTTTCCAGTCAGCCACACTTAACTTATCGCGGATCAGGGCATCAGCAGTGCGGTTATCCGGGATGCGCATCAGGGCTTCAGCCAGACACATCAGCAGAATGCCTTCCCGGGTATCAAGGCTATATTGCAACAACAATGCATCAATCATATGAATGCCGTCATCACTCTCCCTGACCTTCTCAATCACCCTGGTTGCCCTGGTGGCAATGGCCGTATAATCACTGGAGTGAGCATCCAGAATTTCCACCAGCTCCTGCAACCAGGCAGCCTCATCAATGGAATAATGAGGAGAAATTACCGACCAGAGCTCTGCTGGCTTCTGATTGACAGCATCCGCAGTGAATGCATCTTTCGCCTGAAACATACTTTTCTCCCGTTGAGGAATACAGAGAAATTCATTAACACTGCATCCCACTATATTTCTAATTATTCAGAATACTGATCACATTCCCTGAAAGGCTGTCGGATTCAGCCGTCCATAGCGAGGATTGTGAGAAATTTTCAGACCAATTTACCACAACCGCAGCAGGAGAATGGTAAGTCCGACAGATTCCCGGATACTTATTGATTCCTGTCATCTGCAAAATAGCGATTAATTTAAGCCATTCTACTTTGTAAGATAGAACTATTATTCGAAAAATAT
>NZ_JAVRMB020000269.1:0-7686 GCF_031844845.1 Endozoicomonas sp. | reverse complement strand
GTTGAAAGACTGCTTTTGTTATCGCAGTGGCGACAGTGACGGTGTAATTCTTAACCCAGACCGAATCAAGAAAGCTTTTAATTCCCCCTCCGCTTTAGTCATTACCCCAGTTTTGCTAAGCATCGCCTACCGGGAATACCTGGAAACCATGGATTGGTCGAAGCTTCTGGACGAAACATAATTGAGCTGTGAATGTTGTGGCGGCAAGAGTGACGCACCCTGACCTTTTCAGGGTTTCAATGACATATATGGACAATTTAAAAAGAGTTTGGGACACCCACAAATTTAACCGTATGAAGTGTATTGGTATTTCTATGGGTGTCCAATTCTTTTTATTCTCAACGGCCTGCTCACTTCTTATTCCCCCAGTTCATAATCAAGGAGCTATAAAAGTAGAACAGGATTAAGCGGCGTCAAGAATCAAGACCTGACCTCGGTTTTTGACCTCGGTTTTCCTATCACCTATTTAACGTCTGATCTATTAATTTTGGATTGATAAGTAGGTGGAAGTTTGCCTTCGTATAAACTGACTGATCGTTTGGATAGTTTATTTAATGAACCGATTATTATCAGTAATAGCAAGGTTTATAGGTATGATCGCTACTTCTTTGAAAAGTGGGTGATTGTTTGATTTTCAATATTTATCACCGGGAATACCATTCGCCCCAGCTGTCTTGGTTATAAAAGAATTGGAACTTATTCCGTGGCTAGTGGTCAAAATATTCGATAGCAAACTATCACCTACTTAGCCCACCCCGTCTGTTTTTTACCCAAAGTCCGACAGGCTCCTAGATTAGAATTAATTTATGGATCAAACATCTCGCGCATTTTCTAGCAATCAATCTTCTGAAAAAAAAACTTGGCCATCCATTTGCGGAGGCAGAGGCAGAGGCAGAGGCAGAGGCAGAGGCAGAGGCAGATCAAGATTACCCCCAACACCAATCCATGTTGATGGCAAGGCGTTGGATAGCGTTGAAGTTGAACAGAAATTAAAAAAAACAGGCAATGACTCCCAGGCAAAAGTTCAAGATACGATGATAGGGATTAGGCAGGTGTCCGTAATTCCACAAGGAAGGGGAAGGGGAAGGGGAAGGGGATTTTCTGACCAATCAATGGCTTCTTCTGTTGCTCCCCCGGGAGCCCGTAATGTTAAGAATCCGGATACTGGAAGGAGGAATGAAACACGTGTAGAACCTTCTAATTCAGGTGAGCCCGGACACGCCCAACCCACACAGACCAAAGGCGCTGTTAATTCTGATAGTGGAAGTGGTGTGTCTGCCCCTGGGAAAGCTAAAGGGGAAAAAAAACAATGGGGAGTACAAAGGAATATACCTACAGCAATAGTGCCTCCGATGAAAAGTATGGTTGAAAGTAAGCAGGAAGAGGCTACAGCTGATCAGCAGTCTATTGAGCCATCCACTAATAAAACTAACAGAACCCAGACCAAACGTAAGACCAACCCCCAATGGGAGCCAAAAATACGTGGTCGGCTAGCCGCAAGTGATCATTATAAAGAGGCTCATCAAAATACCCCACCCCCTCTGCTGAGAAAATCATTTGCCAAATTTCAGACTGATGGTGTGTGGTCTTTATGTTGCACGAATAATTCTCTTGAGTTTACTAGACAGCTAGCGTTGGATCTGAACAAAGAAAAAAGAAAAATGGATTATACGGAAAAAGAATTTTTCATGGATTTTTGGAGTAGTTCTAACAAAGTTTTTGATCATATTCGATGGTTTCCTCTGTCGTATATGTTTCATTGTTTCGCTATACTCGCTGGCGTATTTGAACCAGATAAAAGCGGGACAACCAAGGCTGGCAACCTGAAGGTTAAACAAATAAACCTGATCAATGCGTTGTGTAATGTGATAGTTAACAACTGTGAAAGTCCTCAACCCGGTGAAGGTACACAAGATTATCCCGGCGAACTCGGTATAAATCTGAATGACAGCCGTGAATTTTCTGGTTTAACCTCCATTTTATTAACCATATCAAGAATTGTAAAAAGTGGGTATGAAGTTAAAGATACTAATATCGAAAAAGCAGTTTATAGCTTATTAACTCAAATAAAGAAAGTAAGTAATGAACTTGACGACAGGGGTGTTCTATCTCTGCTGCTGGCACTAGCCTCTCTGCTCGATAATGAACTTCCCGTGAGAGTAGAACTCAAATTAACGCTTAAAGCCGTGCTGAAGGCTATGGTGAATGAGACATCTAAGAGTTGTTCTTTTGTAACGGTTCAAAATTCACTGGTAGATTCAGCGTCAACTCCTCCACAGTCCGCTGTTTCCGAAGATGCCAAATCAGAAAGAGCATATTTGTCTGTAAAAAAAGAGCCGGTACTTTCCTTTCAGATTTCCAACAACCTGTATTCCATAGGGCGATTACTGGAAAAAGGGGTCAGAGACACACCTCCATCAGAAGACGTTGAGATGACAACAGCGATCACCAGTGTAGTTACTGCGTGGCTGCAGCTTGTAATTACATACAATGAAAAGAAATGTTTCGAAGCTACACCTTTACAGATAAGCTACATACTGATGGGTATCGCAAAAATAATAGAAAACCTCAACTCTTTGCCAACGGAAACTATTACCAAATCGGCAATTGCACTACTAAATATTATGACATTGAGAAATAAGGATTTAACTCATTTAGAGATCTTTAGGGTGCTATACACTTTTGCCGCTATGGGAGATGGCATCAAAGATCAAGTAAAAATGCTTGATAAGTTCCTGAATGACAATATATTGAAAAAACTATTGAAAAAAAATACTCAACATAGAACTGCTCAAAAAACAGCGGGCGGATCTGTGCGTGCAGTCCCTCTGCCGGCCAATAAAAGCTTTGATTCCGATCCTGAAAATTTGATTCCACTAATTGAAAATCAGCCGTTATATCATCATGTCATCACAACAGCGATTCGGTCTATCAATATTGCTATTGCTCAGTCTTACCTGGAAGAAAAACCTGAACAAAAGCAACATATTAAAAACCTTAAGAAAAACATGAAAGATCTGTTGGATCACCTAAAAACAGTCTGCATATTTAAAGAAAACTCCAGCTCCCGTAGAGGAAGCTTATTAACTTATCTGGGGGCCTTATGGATATACAGAGAAGATAATCAAAATGAGAGAGCTGCCGGAGATGAAGGCACTTCATCTCCTATTAATGCTAAGCAATTACTGGATAACTATGAAAACGAAACAAAATCCAGTCTTTATACGGGATATGTAAGTAGAGTACAGGAGTACGTTACAAAATATCTAGAAAGAAAATTACCTAAAATAAAAATTGAGACAGAGTACAGTGTAGAGGCTCTGGCCCCATTGGATATTGCATTTCCTGACCACAAACTTGCTGTTGAAGTGCAAGGCCCCTGGCACTTCATTGATGATTTTAAAACAAAAGATGGAAAAACTATTTTAAAGATAGCCAATTATAAACGGCTGGGGTACACAATTATTGACGTACCTTCTAATTTGTTTTCCGCCACTAATGAGGATCGCGAAAAACATCTCAGTAAATTGTGCACTCAAATCGAAAAGCACATCAGTTTATTCCCCTGATAATTTCCGTCAAATAAACGACACAGATTTACTATGAAAAATAAAGGACGCCCAGTGCGCCGAGTTAAATCGGCAAAAGATTGAAGGTGAAAGCTGTGTTCGCCGAGCATGGCTTTGCGGTCAGTATCAATTTTCGGGAAACAACTACGAACATCGCAGGCAGTGGGTCATTGATCGTCTCCAGTTATTGGTGAATATCTTTGCGATTGAAGTCTGTGCCTATGCCATCATGTCCAATCATTACCATGCTGTGCTGCACATCAACGCCACGGCAGCGAAGCAGCAGCAACTCCCAACAACTACACGCCTCAAGTTCTGGCCGAAGGACAGACGCTTTAGGAGTCTCGCAGTAGGTTCAATGGGGGGAGTACGGAAATACGGAACGGGGGGGGGGTGTTCGGGGGACGGGTGCCGGAAACTAAAGAGACCCAACCCACCCATACGGATATAAGCCAAATATTTCAGGATTTCGACAAAGGACAAAAAATTTCTACCGAAAACCCCTCCGTGTAAGCGATTTCGAAGAGACTGATGAACCTAAATTCAGCAGTTGAAAATTGAATGTTTGCTGTAGCCCCAGGAGCAAAAGGGTTAAGTAGAATTTGGCGTTTCACCCAATGGGTGAGCAGCATTAAGTGCGCCGCAGCTAGTCTTGCAACAGTTTTCACTGTTTTATGAAGCTCAACTGCGGAATTTAGGATAAACAAAGGTTTTACGGTGCCCTATTATACCATTCCCGTTTTCTAACTATGAGACAGTTGCGTATTCTGGCAAACGTGAACGCTAATTCTGGTAAGCGTGAACATCTCCGCTTACCCAAGCATTGCCCTTCTTTTATATTTGTAGCCTGTGTGTTCACGACCCTCCAGTTTTGGCCTGATTTTTTCTCATGGATTTCCCCTTGAGTTCCAGCCGGTGCGCGTTATGGATCAGACGGTCCAGAATGGCATCCGCCAGCGTCGCGTCACCAATGCTGTCGTGCCATTTTGATACCGGAATCTGGCTGGTGACGATGGTGGAGCTCTGGTTGTGCCTGTCATCCATAATTTCCAGCAGGTCATTGCGCTGGCTCAGGGTCAGAGGTTCAAGCCCCCAGTCGTCCAGTATCAGCAGGTTGACTTTGGCCAGTTGCTGCAGCAGCTTGCTGTAGCTGCCATCGCCATGAGAAATAGTCATCGCCTCCAGCAATCGGGAGGTGCGGAAGTACCGGACACTGTAACCGTGCTGGCAGACACTGTGTCCAAAGGCACAACTGAGCCAGATTTACCCGTGCCACAAGGACCGGTGATCAACAGGTTCTGCTTCCTGTTCAACCAGTCACCCGGGATCAGCGACGCCATCTGGGAACGGGTGATGCCCCGGGGTTGTTCATAATCGATATCCTCCAGGGTCGCTGCCAGTTTGAAGCGTGCGGCCTTGAGTAGCCGGGCCAGACGCTTGTTATTGCGGTCGGTGTCTTCCTGGTCAATCAGCAGGGCCAGGCGTTCTTCAAAGCTGAGGCCCTCGTAAGTGCCGGGCTGTTCCCGCTGCAGGTTCAGGGCATCGGCCATACCACTCAGGCGCAGGCTTCGAAGGCGAGTCAGGGTTTGATTGATCATGGTCTCGCTCCTCACTGGTAAAATCCGGCGCCGCGGATGTTTTCATGGCTTCGGGTCACTCGGGCATCGTCGTTGGCCTCCGCTTCCTTCAACGGGATTTTGTCCAACCCCGATTGTAATATTGAGCGGACATTGGCAACCCGGCGACCACCACTGTTTCTGGCTCGATGGCAGGCAGCATTCAATCGGTCAGCGCCGTATTCCCGCTCCATATTAAGCAGCCCAAGACAGGCACGGTAAGCCTGTTCAGGGTGCTCTTTGCTATCAAGGAGTTGCTGAGTAAACCACAAGACGTCGGAACCCAGCTTTTGTGCCCAGTTCAGTAGTCGTCCGGGTGTCCACTGTTTCTGCTTCTGGTGTCGCTCTGGCATATGCTCTGGCCGGGTGGTAAAGCCTGTACTCCACTTGCGGGGATGGCTGGTCACCGGCTTTCCCTTGTAGAGAATCTGCACCAGCTGCTGACCCGCCCGGATCTCCACCTGCTCCCGCACCAGCTGATGGGGCACCGAGTACGAGTGCTTTTCGTACTGCACATGGTAATCAATATTGACCCGGGCATACTTGAACTCGATGTATTCAAACGATTCCCGTGGCAAGGGCCTTAACGCCGGTTTGTCCAGTTGCTCATAAAGTGTGCGACGGCTGCCGGGTTGCTGTTTGAAAGGCCGGTTATTGAGGTCTTCCAGCAGGCGTCGTATTTCCTGATTCAGCTCAGCCAGGGAGAAGAACGTGGTATGACGCAAGCGCATTAAAATCCAGCGTTCAACCACCTGAACACCGACCTCTACCTTGGCCTTATCCTTCGGTTTGTAAGGCCGGGCTGGCATGATGGATGTATTGAAGTGTTCAGCCAGGTGCTGGTAGCTCCGGTTGATTTGCGGCTCGTAACGGCAAGCTTTGGATACCGCGCTTCTCAGGTTATCCGGCACCAGTAACTGGGACACACCGACAAAGAATTGGAATGCCCGGGCCTGGGAACAGAGAAAGTCTTGCAGCCCCTGCGTCCAGCTGGCTTCAGCATAGGTGTAACTGGAAGCCCCCAGTACCGCGACAAAGACCTGTGCAGGCGCTGTTTCTCCTGTCTCCCGGCTGACGATGGGTACGGTCAGACCGGCATAGTCAATAAACAGCTTTTCTCCGCCCCGGTGTTCCTGCCGCATTGAGCGCTTCTGCTTTTTACGCCACTCATTGTAGCGGTGGCAGAACTGAGGATAGCTGTAGTGGTTGTGGGGGGTAGACGTCACAGTACTCTTCCCAGATCAGCTGCTTGGTCATCCCCTTGCGCTTGAGGGTACGGTGAACCTCAATCCAGTCAGGATCGGTCAGCCCCTCATACCGTCGGTTGATGGCGTCGGGTGAGAGCAGGTTGATCAGAGCAGTGTCGTCCATCTCGTCTGGCAGTGGCCAGTGCAGGCCGGATTCACTGAATAGGTTCAGGTATTTGGTGACGACACCGGTGCTGACCCGGAGGCTGATAGCAATCTGTCGGATGGTTAGCCGACACTCGAATCGGAGTCGAAAAATCTCCCTGGTTTTACGCATTGATAACCTCGTTTTCATTGGCATGGCCGCTGTTCCCTGTGGTTGTGAGTTAAGGGAAGCGGCACAAGTTGAACGAAATCAATGCTTAGGAAAGGGAGATATTCACGTTACCTGCGATATTCTGGTGTCGTGACCATGAATTCTGGAGTCGTGAACACGATTCTGGAAATCGGCCAAAAATGTTCACGATCAGCCAGAATCCTTCTTCACGCCTGGCCAGAATTCGTGTTCACGCTTTACCAGAAAACATGTTCACGATTAGCCAGAATACGCAAAACCGGCATACTCCGATTTTAAAGTTGAAAAGTTAAACCTATTTGTAACTCAAAAAGGAAGTCCTGACTCATATTTTAAGATCGTCAAGAAGAAAGACCTGATCCCGGTTTTCCATCGCGGGGCGGACCATATATGCCCCGGTTTTCGATCTGCGTGGGAACGAGGGAAAAGCATCCAGTTGTGTTTTCAGCTTATCAATGGTTTCAAACATGGTGTGAGTAAGCCTGATAGATATTTCTGTTTATTATTATATGGTAAAGAAAGGTGAGTCACGAGCTATGGAGATCTGGCTTGCTTCGTGGGGCACTGCATCAGACTCGCTCCCGTACTTTGCGTGGGAACGAGGGAAAGCTCGGTTATTTACAGAGTGTGTAAGTGGCCGATCTCTTCTGCGATAAGGCTGATAATTAAGTCGTATAGATGGTCTTCATCTCTGGCATCAACCACATTATCTTTACCAGCACAGGTTTTAAGGTTGGAGTCTTTTGTAGCATCAAAACCAACACCGATAACGGCGATTTTTGATTGAAACGATACTCCATCAACCTCTTTATCAAGAGTGCTTCTTATTGTATCGCAGTAGTTATTATCATTTAGCTCTGAATGAACCTCACTAGCTGTCATATTATAATCATCGTCATTGAAGATATTGCCAGCATCAGCACCATCGGATAACACAATGACTGTCTCTTATACACATC
>NZ_JAVRMB020000268.1:0-7227 GCF_031844845.1 Endozoicomonas sp. | reverse complement strand
ACAGCCACTATTTTCCTGATGCTTTATCGTTCACGTCCTTCGCCACTGATCCACTTTGAGTTTCAGGAATGGTTGGTCGATGCTTCTCTCAGTGCTTCCGCTACGATAGCGTTTACCGTGGCTTACCTGATGGGAAACAGTCATCCTGTAACGCCCTATATCGACTCTGCCCTGACACTGCTGCTCCTGTTATTTTTGATTCGCCTCCCCCTGAAAACACTGCACAAAAACTATAAACAGTTACTATTACAGGATCTTGCCGAACCCGGGCTGGTACAGCGGGTTAAAGAGACTATCTCGGAACAACATCGGGCAATTGCCAACCAGCATATCAATATAAGCATGATCTGGCTGGGTAGATGGTTATGGGTAAATATCAACATAACAGTAGATAATGATCTTCCCCCCACCACCGGTGAAATGAAGGCTATCAGAACAACCGTAGCAACCGCTATCCGTTCGGTGTCCAGGTATCATCGCATTGAGCTGAGTCTCGATTTTCCGGAAAACGGATAGTAACCACAAAAAAAACATCATTACTCTACCCTGTAAAGGGTCTACTTTTTATAGATCCTGAAGAGCGGGTCACTGATTTACTCTATATGCGTTATTTTTATGGTAAAGGGTGATAGCAACTAATGTCCTCGTTTCAAAACACATCAGATCCAGCAGATAAAGCCTGTCACTGGCAGGAAGCTCAAGTGACTGATGACCATTTTATCGAGAGCGGCGGAAAGACATTTGCCGGGTATCACCTGTTAGTTGATCTCTGGCAGTCCAGTCCTTTTGACATAGCTCTGAGTGACATGCCTCTGATGAGGGCTGCCCTCAAAGAGTGTGTTGATGTCTGTAATGCCACGCTACTGCATATTCATCTCCATCATTTTGAACCTAATGGAGGGATCTCCGGGGTTGCCGTTCTGGCAGAGTCCCATATCAGTGTCCACACCTGGCCGGAACGATCATTCGCTGCCTTTGATATTTTTATGTGTGGCAATGCCACGCCACATAACGCCATCGCCATTTTACAACGCACTTTCAACCCGAAAAACCTGGATATTCGACAAGAGTTACGAGGGCTTGTTCATCAACAAGAGCCCGCCACCCAAAATAAGTTTTTTCCCCATGAAAATATTTAGAGAAGCCCTGACGCAAGGGTATGGCCAGACTTTTTCCGTCAACAAAATGATATTCGAGCATAAGACACCCCACCAGCATCTGGTTATTTTTGAAAACGAACGCTTTGCCCGGGTGATGGCGCTTGACGGGATTATCCAGACCACTGAACGGGATGAGTTTATTTACCATGAGATGCTTACCCATGTGCCAGCCTTTGCCCATGGCAACCTGCAAAACGCATTGATCATTGGGGGTGGAGATGGCGGTATTCTGAGAGAGCTGGTTAAACATAAAACCATCCAGACTATCACTCAGGTAGAAATTGATCAGACCGTCATAGATACCTGCCGTGAATATCTCCCAAATCACAGTCATGGCGCTTTTGATGACCCGCGTCTTGATCTGGTCATTGATGACGGAATGAACTTTGTCAGCAGTACCAATAGACGTTTCGACCTGATAATCTCGGATTGCACCGATCCGGTGGGTCCTGGAGAAGTGCTATTCAGCACGTCATTTTATCAGGCCTGCAAAGATTGCCTGAGAGAAGGCGGAATCTTTGTAGCACAAAATGGAGTTCCCTTTTTCCAGCCTGAAGAACTCACCCAATCATCAAAAAAACTGCAGTCTCTCTTTACCGACAGCACCTTTTATGGAGTCGCAGTCCCTTCCTATGTCGGTGGTATCATGACGCTTGCCTGGGCTACCGATAACCGTTCAATCCGACACATAACAGTGGATAAACTGACAATGAGATTTCAGGAGTCAGCAATAGAGACCCATTACTATACCCCTGAAGTTCACCTGGCTGCGTTTAGCCTGCCAGGCTATATCAACCGGTTAATCAGTGGTTGATCAAATAGGGCAATGGGCTAAAAATACACAGGTTGAAAAACAATCGGATGCATAAAGTGTTTTATGGTGAATTTGGAGTAAAAATTTGCTCTATTTATGAAGTGCCATTATATATTTAGTTGTCACACCGTGAAACAAACCAGATAATCAATGACTCGACAATCAAAACCGGAAGTAATTCATCAGGTAATACTACTATGACGACGCTAACATTCAATATACCCAGCAGCGTTTTAAATAATAAACAAGAAGATATTCCAGCTTACTCACTGGTCAACGGTGATTCACAAATTACAGGAAGATTAGCGAAAAAAAATAATTACTGGCATCAATTCACCGCAGAGACAACAGGGAAGCAACCTTTGATTATCAGTTGCTTTAATGGAAAAGCAATCGTCAGAAAAGTGGAACCTCAATGCTCTTTTTATATTGCAAAAAACAATGATCATCTAAATCAATTAAACCCACACATAAATTGTTTGGCTGAACGCAATATATTTGTATTGACACAAAGCACCACAATACAGAATGCGACAACCAGAAAAACTGAACGAACGTATTATAACAGTGACGGCAATATAATTAATGAGAAATTTCCAACCAACCAACCAGACATTCATTCGTCGTCAGGTATTTCGCATACAAAACCAGAGATTTTTACAATCAGTGAACAATCTGCGTCCATTTCTGAATATCCGTCAATCCTGGAATTGGCCTGTTCTGGATTTAAATTTACAGGAGATAGCAATCGTGATAACACGACCTGCCTTACTTGTTTCACAAATCTTTGTAAATGGGAAAAAGGTGACAACCCTGTAAAGGAGCATGAAAGGGAATCTACCCATAGACCTGCATGCGTAACGTTGATAACTCAAAATAACACACCGTTTTCCACGCTCGGACTGGAAGTCCTGTCAGGATCGAGCTATAAAATAAAAAGGCAGTCAGAATCAAACTCGATTGATTCTATTTGTGATGATGAACATTATTACGCAGCATCACTGCTGATTCCCGACGATTTCGAGATGACAACCTTAGCCGACGCTAATATCTGTAAGATCATAAATTCTAATGGATCACGGATTGTGGGTGAGGATAGCCCGGACGCTAAGATCACTCGTCCTGCCACTCAGGTAGATTCAGAGTTCGATACACATTACAATAAAACCAAACATCAGCAAGAAAGCAAATATGAATCAGACAATAAAAAACCACATCATGGTAAAAATCAGGAAAAACAACAAAGAGGATCTGACCGGGTACTTTTGTACGAAGGATGCCAATTGATAAATACCAAGGGTGGTATTGATGAATGCGGGATTTCTACATGCAAATTTGCAGGCATGATACCAAGCGATAATATAAATTCATCGGTAAAAGATTTGTACTCCGGCAATACTGTTCACCAGTTCTCAGTATCATATCTACCTGAGAATACTTCGAGTTTTTTTCTTGATCGATGCTACGGTCTGAACACGTGCAAGCCCTTAGATGTAAGTAATTACTTGTTTATTAAGGGCTCGAAAGAGTTAGCTCCCCCCTCTACAGAACAAATCATATCATTACTTCGGGAAAATATTTTATTTGTAACTGATGTAACATACCAGCAACCCAATATCAATATGATGCCATACCTGTGTCAACAGTCTGGTGAAAATATAAAACCATTGCAATCCACTTTATATAAAGTGCTCACACCGGCAGAACAATCTTTTTGCCAGCCGGGAGAATACCCACTAATTATCACTCAAGAATCTAAAAAAATGCCTGAAATATCTTTTTCCGACGCGATTAAGCGTATTAATCCAGAGACTATTGAAGAGACTGAGTGTTCAGAACAGCCTGAATCTCAAGTAAAACCTTTTAGCTATGATATTTCTAAAATATTCGAAAGATTAAATCAATGCGGCAACGATTTAATCAAATCTACAGAAACATTAACAGTCACGTCAAAATGGAAAAGTGAAACAAAGCTCAGCCCCGCCAGCTCACATCAAGAGTCATTGAAATCGACCGGATCAGGAAAATACGTTCCTCAGCTAACCCCTGAGATGGCTAGCATACTTAGCCAACAACCCAGTGAAAAGAAAGCATTATTACAAAAGGCTGAAGACCTTCAGTCTACCGTTCAAAAACTTCAAACCGCATTGGAGTCATTAGATAGGGAGTTATCTGAATTTCAACAACAGGCTTCTGCTAAAAACACCAATGACGGTGAGCAAAATAATTGTTCTGAACTCACATCCGTATTTTCAAGTAAACTTGCGATTTAACCCTCTCAACAGCAAGGGTTAAATTTGCTCTCTCGTAAATACAGATCTCCGTTCACTCTGAAGTCAGGGTGAACGGGGTTTTGGATATTGATATTTGCTTTATCTCTACATTCCATGACGATTGCTCGTCACCCTCTCGGCCATGAAAAATTTCGCCACGGAGCTACAGAGGAAAAGCTTTTTCTTTTCTCCGTACCTTTGTGACTCCGTGGCAATTTTCTTTCACGACAAACCTTTCACGACAAACAATAGAAGTAACGGGTCACCGGGCAATCAGCGCCCTGATTTCAGGAATACAGGACCCACAGTTAGTACCCGCTTTCAGGTACTCACCCACTTGCTCAGGTTCAGTAAGCTCATGTTCGGCAATGGCCCGACAGATGGTTTTCTCTCCTACACCAAAGCAGGCACAGACCTGTCTTCCAGCATCTTCTCCCCGGGGAGGGGTACCCGCCAGAATCCACCATGACTCTTCAATCGTCTTGTTCTGACCAAAGAGTGACTGCAACCACTGCCGATCACACTCTGAGCGGGCCGAGCCTGATACCCACAGCGCCTGTATGCTTTCGCCATCAAACCAGGCAGACCGGGATTCACCATGAGCACTGTCCAGATACTCCGCTTTCCGGGACTGATTAAACGACGAAAACAGTGGCAGCTGATTCAGGTTTTTTCCGGCAAGCTCATAGCGGAAACCATGGTCACTCCGAACTTCCGTCAGGTAATCAACACCTGGAAGCTTTACTCTTTGTCGAGTAAAAAGAACCCCATACTGCTCAACCTCATAAGGTGTTACGGAAATAGGAGTAAACTTCAGATCCGGCTGTTTTGAAACAGGATCCAACACCGGGTTCACCAGAACACCGGAAAAGCCGGTTGCACTGTGCTGACGGGTCCAGTGCATGGGCATAAATACTTCACCACTGCGCTGCCTGTCGGAAATCTGAACCCGCACAACGGCCTTGCCAAATTCTGAGGTAATCTGGCACAGCCCCTCCTCACTCAACTGATAGCGTTCAGCATCTTCCGCATGCATTGCCAGAAATGGTTCATCGCTATGCTGGTTCAACCGGGCTGAAAGTCCTGTACGCGTCATGGTATGCCAGTGGTCACGAACACGCCCGGTATTCAGTAATAATGGATAGGTTTTACCCGGAGCATTGGGCTGAGATATAGAGCCTGTCGTTACAAATCGAGCCTTGCCATCTGAGGTATAAAAGCCCCCCTGGCTGAACAACCGCTGCTGACTACTGAGTGACTCCAGTGGATTCTCACTCAAAGACCCTTTCTCTGAATCAGAAGCCGCCAAATCGACAGTCAAAGGCCACTGAAATGGCGACAGTGCCTGATACTGTTGATCACTGATGTTGGCTAAAGCACCAATATTAAAATCTCTGATCTTACCTGACGATGTATTTTCATAGCCCGACAAAGCAGCATGCTCCCTGAAAATGGCAGCACTGGATGAATAATCAAAGTCCTTTGAAAACCCAAGGCGATGGGCTACTTCACTAATTATCCACCAGTCAGGCCTTGCCTCACCGGCTAAAGGAAACAACGCTCTCTGCCTTGATATACGACGCTCAGAGTTGGTTACAGTACCGTCTTTTTCACTCCAGGGCGCTGCGGGCAATAGAATATCCGCAAAAGCAGTCGTATCCGTATGTTCAATACAGTCTGACACCACCACCGTTGGACATTGTTGTAACGCCTTAATAACCCGATGACTGTCTGGTAAACTCACCACTGGATTAGTTCCCATGATCCAGACGAATTTAATCTCTCCACTTTCCATGGCCTTAAAAAGGTCAACGGCTGTTTTTCCAGGTGATTCCACCATATTCGGTGCATTCCAGAACTGCCCTACCCTGGCAATATCCTCCGGCGTAAAATCCATATGGGCAGCCAGCTGATTGGCCAGTCCGCCAACTTCACGCCCGCCCATGGCATTGGGCTGCCCTGTTAACGACAATGGACCACTGCCGGGCTTACCTATACGCCCGGTGGCCAGGTGACAGTTGATAATGGCATTGACTTTATCCGTACCGGACATGGACTGATTAACGCCCTGAGACCAGGCCGTCACCGTTTTATCGGTGTTCAGGAACCAATGGTAGAAGCGAAGAATGTTCTCTACCGATTCCCCGCAGAGATGTGCCAGTTCATCCAGGTTTTCATAGCTGTTTCCAGCAACGGCCAGTGCCTGATCAAACCCGGTGCAGTGCTCACTGATATAGGCAGCATCCAAACCACCCTGCTCCGCAAGATAAGCGAGCAAACCGTTAAACAGCAACACATCGGAGCCCGGTTTAATGGCCAGGTGTAAATCGGCAATATCGCAGGTATCCGTCCTTCTGGGGTCGATCACCACCACTTTCATCTCGGGACGCTGCTCTTTCATGGCCCGGATTCGCTGAAAAAGCACCGGATGACACCAGGCGGTATTGGAGCCGCTTAATATCAGTAAATCCGCCAGTTCAAGATCCTGGTAATTATTGGGCACCGTATCCGAACCGAACGCCCGCTTCTGCCCCGCTACCGTTGATGCCATACAGAGCCGAGAATTGGTGTCCATATTGGCACTGCCAATAAACCCCTTCATCAGTTTATTGGCTACATAATAATCTTCAGTCAATAGTTGACCGGATCCGTATAGAGCAACGGCATTCGGTCCATATTGTTCAATGGTACTTTTTAAACGTGTAGCCACTTCATCCAGCGCCTGAGGCCAGCTAAAAGGGATATTTTTTATTTTTGGCGTGAGTAAACGCCCTTCAAGAGAAACGGTTTCCCCTAATGCACTCCCTTTAGAACAAAGGCGACCATAATTAGCGGGATGATCTTCTCGTCCCGTAATCTCAACCAGATGTAATTCCGGGTCAGTGACTTTGGCAGAGATTCCACAGCCTACACCACAATAGGCACATGTCGTCTTGATTACAGCTGGCTCTCTATTGACATGCATGATGAATTCCCTGTT
>NZ_JAVRMB020000267.1:0-12067 GCF_031844845.1 Endozoicomonas sp. | reverse complement strand
TTATGGCCATTATGGTGACGTTGATTCTGGTTATTGGCGTGTTGCCGTACATTGCATTGCAATTGAAGGCCATTGTTATGGGGTTTTCCCAGTTAACCAATGACAGCTGGGGTCCAGACCGATGGTCAAAAGAAGATCTTTCTCTGGCAATCACATTAACGCTCGCTGTATTCGTCATTATGTTTGGTACTCGAAAGCTGGATGCCACTGAGCACCAGAATGGCATTATGACAGCCATTGCCTTTGAGTCATTGATCAAGCTTTCGGTATTCCTGCTTGTGGGAGGCTGGGTTACCTGGATGACGGTAGATGATATTAATCTGGGTGATGTTTTTCAGCGAGGGAAGGCAGATACACCAGTAGACTGGTTTGACAGTATTCTGATGCCAACCGTGATGGCCATGGCCGCTATCTTGTGTTTACCGCGGCAGTTTCATGTAATGGTTGTTGAAAACAGCAGTATTGACGACTTTTACCGGGCTCGCTGGCTTTTTCCTGCTTATCTTCTTTTGCTGGCCCTGTTTGTCATGCCTCTGGCGCTGGCAGGTAATCAACTGTTAGGTGATGCTGTTCCCGGTGATGCCTATGTGATTGAGTTGCCAAAAATGCTGGGTAGTTTACCCATGGCTACACTGGCTTTTCTGGGGGGTGCTTCTGCAGCAATCAGTATGGTCATTGTGGCAACCCTTGCCCTGACAACCATGGTTTCTAACGAAATACTCATGCCGCTTCTTCTGCGCAGAACCAATTATGGAAACCGCAGGGAAAGTAATGATTTCTACCGTTTCAGTGGATTACTGCTAACGGTCAGGCGAACGACCATCGTCTGTTTGCTGATGATGTCCTGGGTCGTTTATCGGTTATTGGGCGAGTCAGCTTCGCTGGCAGCTATTGGGCAGATGTCCTTTTCTGCAGTGGCACAGCTGGCTCCTGTGCTACTTGGTAGTCTTTATATAAGAGAGAGTAATGCTAACGCAGCGGCTGGTGGGATATTGGCAGGTTCTGTTGTCTGGTTCTTCTGTCTTGTTGTGCCTGTGCTGGTGAATGTTGGATGGCTCGATTCCACCATTGTTCAAATGGGACTGTTTGGTTATGAATGGCTGAAGCCGGGCAATCTTTTTGGCCTGCAGATGACGGACACGGTTACAGGGACAGCGTTACTGTCACTTTCTCTAAACACTGTGATCTATTTACTGGGCTGTCTTTATCTGCGACCGGGTGTAGAAGAGAGGAGGCAGTCCCGTAAATTTGTGGATGCTGTCCTTACGGAAGATGGTGTCTTTCTGGATGTGGCGATTACTGTTGGAGAGCTTGAGCACCTGGCTATCCGGTTTGTCAGTAAAAATCGGGTGCATGGTGTTATCCAGAGTTTTGAATCAGGTGGTAACCCGCTGTTTGGCTTCCTGAATAAAAATAAACAGGCGGAACCACAACTGGTTGCCGCGATTGAGCGGTTGCTGGCGGGAACATTAGGCGCATCATCTGCCCGTATTGTCATGAAATCCCTTGCCCATGGAAATGTGGCATTGGAAGAGGTTCAGGCGATGGTCGATGAAGCCTCCGAAGTATTTCAGTTCAACAGGGAGCTGCTTCATGGAGCTATTGAACACATCAGTATGGGTGTCAGTGTTGTTGATCGTGATCTGCAGCTGGTGGCATGGAATAAGCAGTACCTTGAACTCTTCGATTACCCGGATGACTTGATCAGGGTTGGGCGTTCAATAGCGGATGTGATTCGGCATAATGCATTAAATGGGCTCTGTGGCTCGGGTGCTGAAGAGGAGCATGTTAATAAGCGGCTTTCTTATATGCGCGATGGGATAGCCCATCGATCGGAGCGACGTCGTGCTGATGGACGGGTGATTCAAATTCAGGGGAATCCTATGCCTGGTGGAGGATTTGTCATGACCTTCACCGATATCAGTGAGTTTCGTCAGGTGGAGCATGAGCTGAAAGAGGTGAATGAGAGCCTTGAACATCGTGTGCAGGAGAGAACCAAAGAACTGTCATTATTAAATGTGCAACTTTTGGGCGCGAAGTCTCAGGCGGAAAAAGCCAATCATCTGCGATCACGCTTTTTTGCGGCGATCAGTCACGACCTGATGCAGCCAATGAATGCAGCAAGGCTTTTCACTGCTTCGATGGAGTTAGAAGTCAGGGGGACAGTACTGGAAGAATTGGCGCAGAATATCAGTAACTCCCTGAAGTCGGCAGAGTATCTATTGACTGATCTTCTGGATATGTCCCGAATAGAGGCTGGCAAGATGGTAGTCAGTCGCCGGGAGTTGCCGGTAATGGAGATTTTAGAGCCATTGAAATCTGAGTTTGTCCTTCTTGCTAAGGAAAGTGGGCTGACTTTTCGTGCGGTGCATTCCAGTACGTGGGTCAAAACTGATCCTATTTTGCTGCGAAGAATATTACAAAACTTTCTCACTAACGCTTTTCGCTACGTCGAAAATAGTGAGTTAAATGGAAAAGTACTTCTGTGTTGCCGTTATTTAAACAGTGAGCAATTGAAGATAGAAGTGAGGGATAACGGCCCGGGTATACCTTCGGCACAGCAGGCGCTGATATTTTCTGAGTTCAAGCGCTTATCGACAACCGGTAATGGTCTTGGTTTAGGGCTCTCAATCGCAAAAGGGATTGCCCAGATACTCGGTGCCAAAATATCGCTATCGTCTTCTCCTGGCCAGGGAGCGGTATTCTCTGTTGTTGTTCCTCTGGTGCAGCGAAAAACCATCGCTGGGACGTTGAATATTCCTGTTGGAAATGCAGGGTCTATGGGTTTAAAAGTCCTTTGTATTGATGATGAACCTAAAATTCTTGAAGGGATGACCAGCCTTCTTTCTCGATGGGGATGTCAGGTCTCTTCTGCCCAAAGTTATCTGGGAGCAATGAGTGCTATTGAAAGGGAATCTCCAGATTTACTGATGGTGGACTATCAAATCGGTGAGAAAATAACAGGAGTTGAGCTGGTTGAGAATGTCAGAGCCAGGTTGGGATATGAGATAAGCGCTGTTCTGGTAACGGCAAACCAGCAGGATGGTTTACGGCAACAGTGCCGGGACTTGAATATCCGCTATTTGGCTAAGCCGGTGAAACCTGCGGCAATGAGAGCAATTCTTAATCTCTATGAAGTCGAGAACAGGAAAACTGAAAAAAACAGTTAATTCTGGTTATCCTGATCAGGCGAGGCCTGCCGGGGCTGTTCAATTTCCAGCGCTTTAATGGCGATAACCGCTTGAGTACGGCTACGTACGCCCAGCTTTCTGAAAATTGCGGTGACATGAGCCTTGATCGTCGCCTCTGAAACACTCAGATCATAGGCGATCTGTTTATTCAGAAGACCTTCGCTGATCATACCCAGAACCCTGAATTGCTGTGGCGTCAGAGTTGCCAGCTTCGACTCAATGTCACTGGCTTCGTGTGAGCCTGTTGGTTGAATGTTTGCAGGCCACCAGTTCTCACCATCAAGCACTTTAAGAACGGCACCTTTAAGGAGTTCCAAAGGTGTGGACTTTGGAATAAATCCATTAGCACCATGTTGAATGGTTTTATGTATAACCTGCTGGTCATCAGAAGCAGAGACGATAACTACCGGAACATCCGGGTATTGTCCTCTCAGGAAAATCAATCCTGACAGGCCGTGGGCTCCCGGCATATGGAGATCTAATAAGATGAGATCCGGTGAATTGTTCTTATCCAGCAAAGACTGTAGCTCGGCAATTGAGCCAGCTTCACAGATCAGAGGTTCCTGCAGTGCCTGACCAACAGAGGACTTGAGGGCTGTCCGGAATAAGGGGTGGTCATCAGCAATTATTATTGTGTAGTCCATTTCTTGAGCTTGCCATTATCTGGTTAATCGGTCAATTAATAGAATCCTGTGAATTAATAAAATACCAAGGATCTTATTCAAGTATAAGTAAATACATTCTTTATAATGGAACTATTCTTTGGCGGCTCGGTCATATTCGCTAATGATTTATTGAATTAAGGGTTTTTCATGGCAGATTTTGTCAGTTCCTCTATTGCTCCGGTTCCTGTTAATAATGGCGTATACAGCGCAAAATATAGTGCAGATCAGCAAAAAAATAAGAGCCAGGATAACAGTAGCGTATACACCACAGAATATCGTGCAGATCAGCAAAAGAAGAGTCAGGAATTAGTTGCTCACAGAGCACAGCGACAGGAAAGCCCAGCCTGGAACACACTCAAGGAGGTCGTCTGGGCTCCATTGATGTCATTTTTCCAGCTGGGGCAAGCCGTTGGGAGCTTTGCCGGACATCTTGTTGTGGCACTTCCTGCGGCTATTGTTGGCGGTGTTTTCGGTACCTGTATCTATGCACCTTTCATGAAAGCTGTAGACCTCATTGGCAGAAGAGAAAATACAAAATCATTCTTTGAATATGCCATTAAGCCTGCCCAGTTACTCAGTAACCTTGCTTATAATCGCGTTACTGATTTTTTGAGTCGATATGTTCTGGGGCCAGCTCTTTTGATTACCGTTGTTGAGCCCCTTCTCTATCTCGCCGTTGCCGCAGGCGTTGCTGTGGCATTGTCACCATTGATCTATAGAGATTTTGCCCACAATAATTCCCAAAATGTTGAATATTTTATTGATAATCCTTTATCTGCCTCGGTTAAATGGGGCTCTTATCACCATATTTGGCAAAGGCTGGATAGTGCAGCAGCCGGTAAGAAGATTCATGGTCGGGCTGCACTTCCAATGGGCGCTGATTCAGTGCCAGCCTGGGTTGGGAAGCCAGACACGCCTGCGGCACTCCGTTCTCCGGGAGGTTGATATATGGAGGCCAGAAATTAGTAGGGAGTCAGTTGAAATAAAAAGCAACGAACGCAACAAGCCCTGCTAGACTTGGCCTGTGCTGGTCTTTTGGTCGCAATAACACAGTCATTTTCCTGCTTCCAAGGTGATGTATTGTGTTTAAGATTTGCATAAAGGCAGCTTGAGCCTTGGATCATAACAACGAATGTTGCGCTCGTTGCGGTTTTAATCAAGAGTAGGAGTAGTCTCTATATTTCATGCCATCGCTGTTTGTGATGGCGGTGAAATTTTCTTCTGAAATATTTTGGAGATACTGGACTAAAGCACTCCGGGTGCTTGCCATGAATATTGGCGTAGAAAGCCTGGATTTCGGAAAGATCCTTCTCCATATCATCGCCGGGCTCGATAACAGGGCCGAATCCGCCAACTTTACCTTTGAAATCCAGAAAGGCGAGAACGATAGGAATCCCCGCATTTTTGGCCATATGGTAGAAGCCCGTATGCCAGCGATCACTTTTGGCGCGAGTGCCTTCGGGACATATCACCAACCCCAGCTTACGGTGTTGTTTGAAGGTACAAACGGTCTGTTCCACCAGGCTTCCTCTGCGGCAGCGACCATTGCGGTCCAGCGGAATACCGCCCATCCAGCGCATAACCCAGTTAAACGGACCCCGGAATAACGTGTGCTTGCCAACCCAATAGCAATGAACTCCAGTGGCGAGACCAATAGCCATGCCAAAGAGAAAGTCCCAGTTGCTGGTGTGGGGAGCGCCTACGAGCACGTATCGAGCCAGTCTGGGAGCCCTGCCTTCAATTCGCCAGCCCATCACTTTGAGAAACAGCTTTGCCACTAAAGAGAGCGCCTGGCTGATAATGGGCGTATTGAAAATGGTGACTTGCATGATTCAGTAAATGCCTTGCTTTCCTGGTTCACAAGAAACGGTGTTGAAAGCTATCGGGATGCGATCGCTTTGAACACAGCTTCAAACAGATAATGTTTGCAGTGGTATCAAAAATACTCTTGACCTGCTGCTAAAAAGAAAGTCATCTGGGTGATTTGGTTAATAAAACTATTGCCAAAAACGATCTGTATGTTTATACAGTGTTTATCCCGGAACTAATTGAAACATGATGGACAGTGATCCTGACTTTCTGCGCAAGAGGATCCAGCAAAAAGTGATTCAACGAAAGATCATACATATTGATTTTGACGCTTTCTTTGCCAGCATTGAAATACGTGATAATCCGAAGTTGTCAGGAAGGTCTGTTGCTGTCGGGGGGGCTTCTGACCGTAGGGGAGTCATTGCCACCTGTAACTATGAAGCCCGCCGTTTTGGGGTGCATTCTGCCATGTCCTCGGCCCAGGCGATGAGATTGTGTCCAGAGCTGAAAATTATTCCTCCACATTTTTCTGTCTATCGTGAAGCCTCCGCTGAGGCTCATGCTGTTTTTCGCCAATATACTGATTTTATTGAACCTTTGTCTCTGGATGAGGCTTATCTGGATGTGACTGGGACAAGCCATTGCCGTGGCAGTGCCACATTGGTTGCAGAGGAAATTCGGCAGAAAATTTTCCAGAAATTGCAGGTAACGGTGTCTGCTGGCGTTGCGCCCAATAAGTTTCTCGCCAAAATTGCCAGTGACTGGAACAAGCCCAATGGTCTTTTTGTGATCACTCCGGATCAGGTCAATGACTTTATTTTCGATCTGCCTGTGAAAAAAATTCATGGGGTAGGGCGTGTTACTGCTGAGAAGCTTCACAAAAAGGGCATAAAAAACTGTGGACAGCTCAGGCAGTACTCAATTCTCGAGTTGAGTCGCTGGTTTGGCAGCTTTGGTGAGCGCTTGTGGGAGCTGTCCAGAGGGAAGGACGATCGGGAAGTCCAGACTCATCGACGGAGAAAATCACTGTCTGTTGAACATACGTATGATCAGGATCTTGTGGGCCTTGAGTCAGCTATGGAGCAGGTGGGACCTTTATTGGATGAGTTGCAGCAGCGATTTGGTAAAATTGAGAAGGAGTATGCGGTCAGCAAGTATTTTGTGAAGGTCAAGTTTGCTGACTTTACCCAAACAACATTAGAAGAGAGCATTCCGACGACAGGTGAGAGTACTCTAGATCATTTTTCCCGGTTAATGGCACAAGCATGGGAGCGAGGCAGACGTCCCGTCCGCCTGCTTGGGTTAGGTGTCCGGCTGTTGGATCTTCAAAGTGAGAGGGCGCTTGAGCAGCTGGAGCTGTTTGAAAAAAAACAGCATAACCTTAGATAATGAAAGGATATTATTTATCTGAAAAAAATGGCTTTATTCTATTGAAATAAAGCGAAACCTTTTTGAAGTTTTCATGTAAAAGGCAGGCAAACTCCTTTAATACTCTGGATTCCGGGTTTATAGTTTGAACTGTTCCCTGGTTGCTGCTTTCAAGACTGAAGACTTTCTTTTGCAATGACTCCATTGTCAATACGACAAACTTGGCATTTTTTTCGCGGAAAGAACTGTTTTTATCAGCAAAGAAACTCTTCTTACTTTGAGAATCAATATTAAGACTGTCAATAATGGAAATGAGGGGGTCAGGAACATATGCATTTTTAGATGAAGTATCTGCTATTGCTTCAACCAGGGCAGGAAAGTCGAATTTGTAGCGTGCTTTATATTCATTTAGTTTGGTAAGCAGTTCATGTTTGACCGTTGAGCCGGGGATGTTTTCAAAACGCAGGCCAGAGAATTTCAGGTTACAGTCTTCTATTGTCGCCAAATTTTCTTTTTGAGTTCTCACCAAAGGTTTTATTTTTTGTAGCATATCATTTCTCTTTGTCTTACTGAGCTCATCGAGAAGACGGCTAAAGAAATTTTCTGCAACTTTTCGGGGTGTCTTTCCCTGTTGTTCCATTGAAAGCATTGTAAAGATAACAACCAGTTTACTTAATAAACT
Source organism: Endozoicomonas sp. (assembly GCF_031844845.1). GTDB lineage: Bacteria > Pseudomonadota > Gammaproteobacteria > Pseudomonadales > Endozoicomonadaceae > Endozoicomonas. The sequence goes on along the minus strand of NZ_JAVRMB020000267.1, from coordinate 4,352 downwards.
CCGGTCACCTTGGCTTGTTTTATTGGCAGACATATATAGATCGTAAAGCTTTCTATCGGTTTTTTCGACGCTGTTTCGAAATGGATCAATCATGTAGAGAAACGGGTCAGCTGCAATACTGTAGTCGGGGAAGCCACCCAGAATTTTAGCCAGCTCCGGGAAATCTACACCATACGCAGATTTCAGCTCTGATAAACAATAGTCCAATGTCTGTATGGGATGTTCGGGAGCAATCGCAGTGACTGGCATGGTTGCCACAGGCGTATAAGGAGGTGGTGGTGCTTCATAAGCTGGTGGTGCTTGGGTTGACTGCGGGTGGGCGTTTTCCATTGAGACTCTGACTGTACGTGAATCGCGGTTCGTTGCAGTTTTTTTATCCTTATCCCCATCCCCAGTCTGCTCAGGGTTGAGGTTAAGCTTTGCAAGCTGCTTATTGATGCCTCCCATTGCCATAGCTATCTCCGAAATTAGATGAATGCCGAATAATTAAAGGGGAATTGGAAAATTCAATTCACTCGCAGTTTAAGACATTCGAAAAGCAAAAAAGTTTCGGCTTTTTAGGGATATCTGTGTTTAAGTTGGTTTATTGTAAATACAGCACTTTTCCGCCAGTTGTCCCATGAAATTAGAAATCAGGCAGTATCCGGCAAACCAGTAAAACCCTGAATGTAACTGGGCCTCAAACTGAATGAGGGCATTTTCTACAGCAGAGCCATTAGCAGCCAGACTGGCAATTAATACACCAATGGCAAAAACATCGGCCATGGACCATTTGCTTAAGAAGCTGTTAATGCTGAGCAGTTTATGGTTTTTCTTCAGAAAGTTGGCCAGTAACAGGCAGCCAAGTTTAAATGCAGGAGCCAGCAGGCTGAAGGTAACGATCAGTAATGCCACAAGATGGTAGCCACCTTTCCAGAGATCCTCGGCAGTACCAAGAATAGAGCGTGTTTTCTCATAAACCCTTGATGTTCCTTTAACCTCAATGCTGTCCAGAAACTGCGTAGCAAGGCTTGCCATGGCGGGATGAAGGCTTTGCTGCTGAACAATCTTTTTTCCCTCATTCAGCATTGCCTGATGGTCAAGGTCTGCTTTCATGGTAATCATGGGTTGCGTCAGCCCCGGGATAAGCAGTCCCAGGGAAATGACCATCATCAAGGGCAAGATTAGTTTCTGGAACGTCATGATTAGTCTCATTATTATTGGCTATTGAAAGTAGACAACTTATTCTGCCTATAAGTTTCAGACTTCGACCTTAACCAGTAATGAAAAGTGGCTGGCTACTTTTCATACCACTTTTCATACCGGCTCCAGATGTTCTACGAGCAGTTGAAGATTCTGCTGACCACGAAACTCATTGATATCCAGCTTATAAACCGCTTTGATTTTCCGAATGTTGGGGTTAGGCCATTGCCTGTTGTCGATATTAAAGGCAATAGCATCCAGCCACAGCTCGCTGCCAGGTATCTTCAGCACCATTTTCAAGTGCTTTTCACCCACCAGTTTCTGCTGAATGATCTGAAAGCTGCCATCAAAGCTGGGCTCAGGAAAACTCTGTCCCCAGGGGCCGCCTTCCCGAAGGGAGAAGGCGGTTGTCATGGTCATCTGGCCAGGCATCAGCTCGCCATCGGTATGAATCTCTGACTGTAGATCATCAGCGGTGAGCTGTTTCCTTACCTCCAGGTCAAAAGCCGCTTTGAATGCCTCGAAGTTTGATTTTTTGATGGATAACCCGGCAGCCATGGCATGACCACCAAACTTGATAATTAGCGCCGGGTGCTCCCGGGCAATGCTGTCCAATGCATCCCGCATATGGAGCCCCTGCAGGGATCGGGCAGATCCTTTAAGTTCAGCTTCTCCAATCGGGTTGTCAGCTTCTGCAAAGGCAATAACCGGGCGGTTGAGTTTCTCTTTGACTCTGGACGCCAGAATACCAACTACACCCTGATGCCAGCTTTCCTGAAACAGGCTGATACCCCAGGGGCGCTCTGTTTCCTGATCAAACCTGAGTTGTTCAAGCTCTGCCATGGCCTGATTCTGCATGCTGCCCTCAATCGCCTTACGGTCACGGTTGAGCCCATCAAGTTCAAGGGCCAGCTCCCGTGCCCTGTTCATATCCTCACAAAGCAGTAACTCGATACCAATAGACATATCATCCAGTCGTCCGGCGGCATTGAGCCGTGGTCCCAGGGCAAAACCCAGGTCAGAGGCTACGAGTTTTTCTGCATTTCTACCCGACACTTCGATTAATGCGGTTATACCTGGTCGACAGCGTCCGGAACGGATACGTGCAAGGCCCTGGAACACCATGATGCGGTTATTGCTGTCCAGTTTGACCACATCAGCGACAGTGCCCAGTGCCACCAGGTCAAGCAGCTCTGCCAGATTTGGCTCGGCGTATTTTTGAAAATGACCGCGAGAGCGCAGTAAGGTTCTCAGGGCGCACATCAGGTAGAAAATAACGCCTACCCCTGCCGTATTTTTTCCGGGAAACGGACACTCTGGCTGGTTCGGGTTAACAATCGCGTCAGCTTCCGGCAGCTCCCGGCCAGCCAGGTGATGATCGGTAACCACCACTTGCATGCCTTTGTCTTTTGCTGCCTGTACGCCTGTGATGCTGGAGATGCCATTATCAACAGTGATCAACACCTCTGGCTGAAAGGACAGGGCGGCTTCGACAATCTCCGGGGTCAGTCCATAGCCATACTCAAAACGATTGGGGACCAGAAAGTCGGCATGGCCTCCCATGCTCCTTAATGCCAGAACGCCCAGAGCGCTACTGGTGGCGCCATCGCAATCAAAGTCTCCAACAATCAACATGCGCTGCTGCTGGATAATGGCATCTGCCAGAATTTCAGCGGCTTTATCGATATCCTTAAGCTGTCTGTAGTCGTTTAGTTGTTGCAGCTGTCTTGGAAGCCCATCCTGAGACGTTATTCCCCTGGCATTATAAATTCGTGCCAGTAGCGGATCAGTATCGGGCGTAAAGTGACAGGACGAAAGGTTGTATGGGCGACGGATAATATTTACTGGCATAGGTATGAGACAAAACAGGCAGCTGAAGGTGAGGCATTCAGAGTAACACAGCTTTATAAAAACTTAAGATAGCCATCATGCTATTGAAAACATGATGGCTATATCTTTTTAAGCTTTTTGAATAAATGCTTTGAGAGAGGTGAGATCGTTTTCGAGAATGTCGTAACGTTCTTCCCGCTCAAGCAGGTCAGACATATGAGCAGGTAGAGCCGGTGCATCCAGACCGGCTTTGATCACGGCATCAGGAAATTTTACCGGATGGGCCGTTGCCAGGGTTACAACCGGTGTTTTCCTTGCCAGTTCAAGTTCTTCAGTGGCCCGGATCCCCGTGGCTGTATGAGGGTCAGCAAGATACCCGGTTTTTTGATACAGGGTGCTGATAGTGTCACATACCTGCTGATCATCAGAACGGCTGCTATCAAATAGCGTCTTGATGTTCTGCCACGCCTGATCATCGACCCGAATATTGCCAGTTTCCTGAAAGGCTGACATCAGTTCCGCCATGGCGTTGCCATCACGATTATGCATATCAAACAGCAATCGTTCGAAGTTGCTGGAAACCATGATGTCCATGCTGGGGGAGAGTGTCTGGTGCAATGCATCCTTACGGTAATCATTGTTCTGGAAGAAACGGTGAAGAATATCATTGTTGTTAGTGGCAACAATCAGCTTCTCCACTGGCAGGCCCATTCCACGGGCAATATATCCTGCGAAAATATCGCCAAAATTACCGGTAGGCACAGAAAAACTGACTGGCTGGTCGGGAGCGCCAAGCGCCAGGGCAGCATGGAAATAGTAGACGATCTGAGCCATGATTCTGGCCCAGTTGATGGAGTTAACGGCGACCAGACGAGTGTTTTCTGGCAGGAATGACTGATCAGAGAAGCATGTTTTCACCATATCCTGACAGTCATCAAAATTACCATGGATGGCAATGTTGTGAACATTGCTGTCGAGAACCGTGGTCATCTGACGACGCTGGACTTCTGAAACCCGCTGGTAAGGGTGGAGAATAAAAATCTCCAGACGCTCACTATGGCGGCATCCTTCTATTGCTGCAGAGCCGGTATCGCCGGAGGTGGCGCCCAGCACCACAGCTCTCTCATCCCGTTCAGTCAGAACATGGTCCAGAAGACGGCCCAGCAGTTGCAGGGCAAAGTCTTTGAAGGCGAGGGTTGGGCCATGAAAGAGTTCCATCACCCACTGGTTGCTGCCCAGTTGCTGTAAAGGGGCGACAGCCTGATGACTGAACTCATCATAGCTTTCATCAATCATTTGTCTGAGTTTGTCGTCAGCAATGGTGCCACCAACAAATGGCT
>NZ_JAVRMB020000266.1:0-17307 GCF_031844845.1 Endozoicomonas sp. | reverse complement strand
ATTACATTGCCAAGCTTGTTTCTTACTAAAAAGACGGCAAATGTTCGACGGAAGTCATGGGGGGATATTTTAGGTAAGTTATCACCTAAAGCCAGATCACCTTTCCTTTGCGGGTTCAACAAATCAAATTCACTAACGTCTAATGTGTAGGAGTAAATTTAAGCAGATAATGTGTAGCAGTGTGCTGCGTTTATATCTCTGTCATTGTGGGATTTACAAACAGGACAATCCCACTCACGGATAGACAGGGCCATTGATTCAGCCTTATAACCGCAACAATTACATAGCTTGGAACTTGGCTGGAATCTTCCGATTTGAATAATGTTCTTTCCATTCCATCGGCATTTATAATCAAGCACCCGGAGAAACATTCCCCAGCTTGCCTCTTGTATGGCTCTAGAGAGCTTGCGGTTTCTGATCATGCCTTTGATATTCAGGTTTTCTACAGCAATCGTGGTCGCGTGGTTCTTGACAGCCAGCTTTGCCGTTACCTGATGTATGAAGTCGTGCCTACGGTTGGCGACAATTTCATGTATTTTGGAAACTTTTCGTTTTTGTTTTGCTCTGTTGCCAGACCCTTTTTTATTTCTGGCGAATTTCTTTTGTTCGGCTCCAAGCCTTTCCAGAGAAGACTTTAGAATTCTTGGGTTTTTAGTTTTATTCCCTTCACTGTCAATAAGGAATTCAGTAAGGCCAACATCAATACCGATAGTATTTTCAGGCTCAATAGTGGCCGGAACAGGATTAACAACACCATTATCGACTAATACACTCGCATAGTATTTACCAGATGGGCAGCGTTTAACCGTTACGGTTTTCACTTTGCCAGTGAAAGGACGATGCAGCTTTGCTTTGATTCCCTTGAGTTTCGGGAGGTTGATATTGTTTTGCTCAAAATCAACCGTTACATGTTGTGGAGATTGAAAAGCCTGCCAGCCTGAATATTTCGACTTGAACTTTGGGAACTTGGTTCGACCCTGAAAGAAGTTAGAAAACGCAATATCAAGGTGTGCGAGAGAAGCGAGCAAGCTCTGACTGTTGACCTCTGTCAGCCATTCTTTATCCGTTCTCTTTTCTGCCATCGAGTCCTGAAGCTGCCGTTTTGACAGGCTCTTTCCCGTTTCCTTGTAGTGTTTGTCTTTCTCTGACAGTGCCCAATTATAGATATGACGAGAGCAGCCAAAGTGCTTAGCTATAAGGGCTTTTTGTTCAGTGTTTGGGTAAATCCTGTACTTGTAGGCTCTCATACTATTTTTTACACTTGAATCAGAAAAAGGTTCGATATTTTCCATATAATACCAGTCCTCGCCGGACTGGTCGCTATCCATCACCACCCAAGCGCTTAGGCGCTATGGGTGGAGAATTCCGCGAGTTTCGTTAAATACCAGTACATGGTTTCAATGGGTTTGACAGGTAGGTTGGGTCGAACGGAGTGAGCCCCAACAATGTTACCGATGATTGCAGGATGATTACAGATAGCTTGTTGGGGCTCGCATTCGCTCGACCCAACCTTGTCACCCGTCAATCTCATTGAAATGATGTACCAGGCTGTTGGCTGCTAAAATATGATAGTCGGAAATATCATTTCCTGAGCATTTACCTGCTCTGGAGCCCCTGAAAACACTGGGGCATGAATTTTGGCTTGGAATATAAACGACATGTATAAACTAACTTACAACACTTGGCTACCAAAGGATGCAGGACTTGCGGGCAAGAGACAGCGATCAAAAGGGGGGTCAAGTCATGGACAATCTTGTTTGCAATGAGCTGTCGACTGACTCTTTGACTGGGCTGATTTCAGGAACAAATCTTTGCGCTATAAGAAAAAAATGCTTTCTGGATAACCAGCTCTCCAGCCGACTGGCGCAGTGGTTTTTAAACAGTGACCTTACTACACCCTGGCTCCATGAACACTATACCAATGGAAGCGTAATTTTCGTGAATTACGGGGTAAACAGAATCGGTACTCCATTCAATCTGACCTACGGAAAGGGTCCGGATTCTGAGGAAAAAAGAAAATATTACGAGGACGCACCTCGTATCACAAGCCAGATAAGAGCGGTATGCGAACCTGATGAGTACCCCATAGATACAGTCTGTACACGATTGAACGAGCTTTGGCCTGAAGGTGCCAAAATAGCTGAATTCGAGAATAAAAAGATGTTTGCAGGTATTGGCCGCATAACCATGGCTGATCATAAGCATAGTCATCAACCTCATTTTGATTCACTGCCCGCTGAGTTTGGACTGGCGCGGCAATTTAGTATTAATGTCTACCTGAGTGTTCCTCCCTCAGGGGGAGAGCTTGAACTTTGGAACTATCACCCGCTTAGCCCTGAGGAAATTTCAAAGACGGATCAGGACATGGACTGGCGAAGTAAGCTCCCTCCATCGTTTTTCGTTAGCCCCGAGATTGGCGAGTTGATTATGTTCGATACCAGGAGGCCACACGCAGTGAAAAACTTTGACAAGGGTAACAGGGTCACCTTACAGGTATTTCTTGGATATATTCCTGGCAAGCCACTGATGTTGTGGAGTTAAAGTATATGTAAAGGGGCAGTTCATAACGCCCCGGCGACCTTACCCCCTGGATAGCTAGCGTCAGAACGAAAATCCGCAACAGTTAACTGCTGCGGGCAGGGTGCCGGATACGATTAAATTAAATGTTTCTTAAACATCTTCACGTGCCCGACGATTCTCAGGGAATCGTCGATAATATCGGTAAAATTGTTGGGGCTAACTCCGTTCGACCCAACCTTGTCAAACCCATTGAAGCACAAAAGGATGAAGCACAAGCACAAAAGGACATCCATAAATTTATCGGTACAATCTATAACGTGGCTATGCCACGGGTATTTTTTGAATGCCTATCCACCATCCTTTCCCGATGCCAATGCATGCTTTTCCCAGAATTCTATAATTTCTTTATACTTCTCAGGGTTTTGTTTCATCCATGATTCCAATTCAACAGGAGGCATTTTGCCCAGCAATGTTCCAAAGATGGTATCAATTGGATGTGCATTGTTACCGTCTTTACTTTTCCTTCCTATCACTATGACTTTATTGGCTGGTCTGAATGGCTTGTCAATCATTCTTGATTCATTTTTTCTGTTGCTTCTTTGCATATACTTAACGTTTTCTTCCTTAACAGGTTCGTCACCAGAATCAGGACCGTATCAACCACAAGTTACGGAGCCAACATCATCTGGAATGTCCAGAACCACTTTGAATTTTTCCCCCTTCTTGTCGTTTGTCAAATCGAGAGTGTTGATGACGTACATAAAAACAGCTTCACTGAAGACGTGATCATTATGCTTGGGTTCCAGAAATTTCAAGCAAGACAGGGTTAGCGGGCTCCATATAAATATCCTTATGTATTAATTGGCAGATCAAAAGATTCAGGGTCTATTATCCCCCCCCCCTGCAGCCAATAACACTAACCGCCGTGTCAGGTGAGATAACAAAAACGCTGCATAACCTCACAGGCTGCAATAATCGATATACTCAATGACCAGAATGACCACGATCCCGAGGTTGTCATAAAACTCAAAAATTGGTCCAACCCGCGCGGGTCGGTTCCCCGTTCAGGGGAACCGACGTCGAGACCGCTCTTCGGCCTTTTACGACAGCCTCTAAGCGTGGGGATGCAGGAAGGTATATCCTTTTTACGACAGGGACTTTAAGACCCGCTCATAAAATCCCGATACATCATATACAGCAGCGCCGCACTCCAGCCAAAATTACTGGCTCCCTGAACGGCACCGGTTTCAGGGTTGTAGTTCTCCCGGATAGCACCATCTTTCATCAGCCCCTCAGCATTGCTGAGAATTTTACCCATCAGTTGCTGAACCTCCTGATCATAGCCGTAGTTCTGCAGCCCTTTCAGTCCAAAGTAGGCCTGATCCACCCAGACACGACCACGCCAGTATATATCCGGGCCATAGGCAGGGTTGCTTTGCGAAGCGGTTGGGAAAGGAACGGCGGGGGTATTAAACTCCTGCTCGTTCATTATCATATCCCGCACCCTGCTGGCCTGCTCCCGGCTTGCCAGCTGGGTAAACAACGGTGACCAGCCTTCAGGCCCACGGCCACGACGGGTCAGCAACGCTCCCTTCTGATCGCACTCCCAGGCTGCCAGAGGCTCACCGGAAATCCGGTAATCGTAGTAAAAGCCACTCTCAGCATCAAACATGCAGGCATTGATAAAGTCTTCCAGCTTCTGGGCCTCATCAAGGAACTGCCGGGCCTCACCATCACGACCCAGTAACTCGGCCATATCCGCCAGATAGCGCTTTTCTGCGGCCAGGTAGGCGTTGATATCCACAGACTCCTGGTTAATGGTGTAACCCACGGGCTGGCCATAGACCTGATTCTGAAAGAATCGGGGAGTCCAGTCAGCCCGGGCCTTTACCATATCACCGTCGTACATTTGGTCGGCATAGGCGGCCAGCTGATCCTCATTGATAAAGCCGAAATTGGCGGCATTATCACGACCGGATTCCCAACCCACACCATCCTGCGCCGGTGCGTTAATGGCAACGCCTCCCCAGTCCACCATGCCATCGTACATTTGCGTGCTATAGCAGAGCTTGTCCGCGTCACCAATACAGTAGCTGTCCATCATGGTTTTCAGATAATCCGGCATGGTCAGGTCGTCTGACCAGGCAAAGGAGAACCGCAGCTCATTCCCATCCACTACTTCCCCATTCATCAATGCACCGTTATGGGCCGGATGCATGGTGGCCCCATACTCCACGATACCGTTGCCATTAAAGTCACGGCTCCGGTACCACCACTGATGATATTTGACCAGTGACGGATACATCTCTTTCAGCCACTCACCAGCCTCGCCATGACGATTCTGCCTGCGCAACCCCTGGTAAACTTCCCAGACCGACCAGGAGGCCAGGGACGGTTTGGTATTCCGTTCATTCCAGTTACCGCCATCCAGGTGAGCGTAGTTATCCATATGCCGGTGGACGTCCATATTAAAGGGCATATCTGCACGAAGCGGCGTAATGTTGGGAAAGACTACATCGATCAGCATCCCCGCATCCTGATAGCGCAACGGGTCCATATCACTCACCTGGTAATCAAACATGGCGCGCACATTGGCCATGGCCAGATCCGGATTGATATGAGCCAGGGCATACACATGCTTCCAGCTGTCCCATGGCCAGATACCACCGGCAAACCAGGGAGCCGTATAGGATGGAGTCACACCGTCGTGTTGCAGGAAACCATAAGGCGAGCGCCAGTTGGCATGGAGGGTCTGAATGGCTTTAACCGCCAGACGGGTTTGCTTCTTTGAGGCCCTGGTATTGGTTAAACCGGTTTCCAGGTAATCCTCCCAGCGTTCAACTGAACGGTCGAAATGCGGTTCCGGCGCAGACAGAATAGCGCCGATGCGTTCATTAATCGCCGATACTTCCCCGGCATCATGACCGTAAGCCTGGGCAGACCAGATCACCATAGCTTCGCCACCAGCAATAGTCACCGGGTCGGAAGCCACCTGATAGGAATGGCTGTCACGGCTTTGATCAATAGATTGCCAGTGGGTGGGCAATGTACGCCGGATGATAAACGACGCATCATCCTGGGTCATCAGGGTCCAGGTATCACGCTGCCGGTTAAGACGAAGGACAATACCTTCGCTGGAACCGGAGAGTTGCCGAAAACCTTCACCGTACTGTCCTGAAATGCTCCGGCAATTTGCTAACACGCCACCCTTTCGATGAAGCTGCTCAGTGAGTTCACCACTCCAGTTCAGGGTAAACTGCCGTTGTCTTCCGGTTTTATTGAGAATCGTGGTTTTCACCAGGGAGATCCGCGGGTCAACAAACCGCATCTCCAGCGCTACTTCAATATCATCCAGATCATAACGCTGGTACAACGCCCCCGGATAGGCAATCAGTTCCGGGTTCTTCACGGAAGTAAGGTCATAGACCTCTCCGCATTGGGCGGTCAGGCTCAACTGCTCCATATACCGCCCCGGCAGGATGTTATACTCCTCCGCAATAATGGATGGCCCGGTAAAACTGCCCTGGGTTTCAGGACTGGCGGGCAATAAAAAACCATGCCAGCTGCCATGGTCGTACAGGGGATTAAAGGCAATGTTACTGTATTCGTCCTGATCCCTGAGTGCAGCAGGGTCACCATAACGATCAAGAACATTCTTATATTTCAGAGCTAATTTTCCCGATGGACTCAACGGAGACTGATCGGCAAGCGCATGATGGCTGAAAATAAATACGGCCAATACCCATAGTATTCTGAACATAGAGATTCCTCAGGGATATTGATGGATACCAGAGAAAGATAAACACCCTCTCCGGTGATCCTGAGTCTGTATCTATAGTTCAGTAACAGGAAATAATAAACTTTCAAACGATCATCGTTAAAGTGGAAATAGCCGATCAATATCTTCCGGCAAAAAAGGCCTGCCTTTGGCATTCACAGCGGTTCCAACGATCAATGCATCAATCGCCAGTTTATTATCCCGTTTGCGGAAAATTCTCTGCTTAAACCCAAACTTCAGTCTGGAGAGTCGAACCGGCTCCACTTCCACATAAAACGCATCCCCCGGCACCAGCGACATTTTGTAATCCATCTCGCTTCTCAGCACGACCAGATTAATCTTCTCTGCAGCCAGTCTGGCAAAGTCGATATTGCTGGCGTGCAGGAACTCATGTCGTGCATGCTCCAGATAGTTGAAATAGACACTGTTGTTCACGATTCCCTGAAGGTCGCACTCATAGTCGCGAACCTTCATCTGCAGACTGAATGGCATGGTTTACTCTCCCGGAAATGGGCGCATTGTAGGCGCTGTGATCACCCCATAAAAGCCTGACCACCATCTACAGCGATACTTTGACCATTGATATAGCCCATCTCATCAGAACAGAGATTAGCCACTACCCTGCCAATGTCTTCTTCACATTCCCCAACACGTCCCATGGGAATGGCATTAACAAATGCTTCAGCCTCTTCGGGATTGGCATTCATCCACCACTCAAGGCTGGGAGATTTGGCATGGGGCAGAATCACATTACAGCGAATATTATCCGCCCCCCATTCACAGGCGGCAGCACGACTCAGGGAACGAATAGCTTCCTTCACTGCCGCATAGGGCCCATAGCCAGACATATCCCAACGTTTGGCCGCAGTAGACGCCAGATTGATAATGACACCATCACCTTTCATGTGCGGGTAGCAGAGTCGCATCAATCGCAACGTCGCCAACGGCCCGGACTGCCAGCCGGCTTCAAATGCTTCATCGGTGATGTTGTTGAGGGTGCCCAGGGCAATCTCCTGAGCATTATTGACCAGAATATTCAGTCCGCCCAACTCACTGACAACACGATCAACACCATTAGAGAGCGATTCCGGATCTTTCACATCCATCGCGATGGCAATAGCCGTACCGCCTGATTCCCTGACCTGTTCGCAGGTCGCTTCACACTTTGAAAGTGTTCGTCCGGCAACCGCGACAGCAGCGCTATCCTTTGCCAGAGCCAGAGCTATCCCCTGACCAACTCCCTGCCCCGCTCCGGTTACCAGGGCAACCTTTCCCGTTAATTTATTCATTATTTTTGTTCTTCCGGATAAGTTTCTGTCGTCTAGTTTAATAAGACTGATAAGAAAGGGCGTAATCCATTCAGGTTATTTTGATCGTGCCAAAGATGCTAAACCACATAAAACACAACCATCCATGGCATACATCCATGGCATATTCAGGGAGCGTTTGAAAAATATCTACCAAAACAGGGAACTTAAGATGTAAAAAGTTATCAAAATGCCAATTAATGAAGGCATATCAAAATCATGCAAGTATCAGCGTTTCGAGTTACTATAACCTTCCGAGATTCAGCCCATTCAATAGAAGTTAATAAAGATCCTGATTGCACTTTATGTAATGCAACCACTGCAGCCACACTCTATCTGGGCAGAAGAGTGATTACTTTTGAGACAGAAAGTAAATCTTTACCAGCTGTAGTTAAAAGAGACACTAATACTAACGAATTAACTGAACTGGTCATTAACGTTTGTTACCAATGTAAGTCACATATCAATTTAGGAATAAGCTCTGAACTACACTCTGATGTCGCATCATTATTCATCCCAAACGGAAACCATCAGATGAATGATTATGGTACAGCTCTAAAACAGGCTGCCTTTTTGAATATGATACCGATGGCAACTTTGTTATTAGATACAATGACTGATCCAAAAGAATTGAAAGCCAAAATAGAGAACAGGGACCCAAACCTTAAAGCAAATACAATCGACCTGGACATTCTTGAAGCACTTGGAGAGTCACTTGTTCTAGCGCTCAATAAAAATCACTATCATATGATCAACCTATTACTGCTGCGTGGTGCAACACTTCCAGAAAATTCTCCTGAAGCCAGAGATAAGGCGATAACAAGAAAACTAATGGAAATCAGCGGTGTCAATATCAGAGAAAAATATCTCATTAAATAAATTTGATGACTTAATCGGTCAAAGTCAAACAGGCAAGGCTGGCGCTAAAAATGACGCCAGCCATTCCTCACTATTATTGCTGCAAGGTAATACCAAACGACAGGCTCATGGGAATCATGTAAGTCATACTGGAAAAGTTCAGGGCAATCTGTGCGGCAGCAATATTGTTAGCACCCAGCTTGCCTATTAGCAGTGCGATGACGGCAAAAATACTGCCACAGACACAAATGCTGATGCCAATAGGCAGACCCAGGCGGAACAACTCTCTCATTCGTGCGAAATCAGGAAGTAACGCAGTCAGGTCAAGCAAGTGCTCGTAGCGATGATGTTTGCGGATATAAAGAAAAATCAGAAGAGACATTAACCAATACACGATACTGGTCGCCCAACCACAACCTGCAGCCCCAAAGGCAGGAAAGCCCAGCTTTCCGTAGATCAGGATGTAATTCACCGGAATATTCACCAGCAAACCCAGCAGTGCAATCACCATGGGGCACGGGTATTACCCATACCTTCCAGAAAACTGTTGAGCATGTAGAACAGGGCGATACCCGGCAGGCCAAAAGCTAACGCATGGAGATAGCCAACCCCCACCGGAATAATCTCCGGTGCGACCTTCATATAGACAAGAATGTCTTCACTGAAATTCAGATAACCGATCAAAACAATGGAGCAGAGCAAGACAATCCATAAAGTTTGCCCCAAATCTTTGGTAATGCCCTGATGATTCGCGGCGCCACGATGGTGGGCTGTTACCGGAGTCAACATCATCAGGATGCCGCGCAGTAATAAGCTGGCTGGTAACCATAGGCTGGTACCCACAGCAATGGCGGCCAGATCTCTGGCACTGGCTTGCCCAGCCATACTGGTATCCACAAAGTTCATACCATTGGTGGCCAGCTGGGTAACAATAATGGGGAGTGAAAGGCTCAGCAGCGCTTTGGACTCATCAACAAAACGATGAACACGATAAAAGAATGTTTGCATTAATTGGAGCATTCGCATCAACACGCCATGCCCGGATTCAGGCCGGATGGCAAAGTGAGCAGGGGCAGGATGCGGCCATTTTGGCGGCGGCGATACTAACATCAATATAGAACAGTTTAAATGGATGAAGCCCAACGCAGAAAATCATCTTATCACATCTGACTTTTCGACCATTACAAAACTACCTATATCAAAATCCTGATCACTGCTACCTTGATCATTACTAACCGGACCACTACGAACCCGATCATTAACAACCCCGCCACCTTTGATAAAGGTCATAAGCTGATTATGACCATCCTTAACCCCTGTAATTATGCGTTGACACAATCTACTCCCCAAATGACAGGCATGACCCCGATTGCCTGAGTGCTTAAGGTACAGTAAAGCAACAACACAGCCCACGACAATAAAACCAAAAGCCAAGTCTATTGGCATGTCAAAACTACTATTTCCATTTAACTCATTTTGAAGTTGAGGTGCAGGAACATCCGTATTACCTAAAAAAGTAATAGCCGTCATCATTTCTCCTTTCATTACAGATTATAAAATGGTGTTTTCAATAACTATAGAAGAGCAGAAAGCCTCTGAAATAAAATATCGAAATCACCAGCACTATTTATTTTAATAAATTACAACTGATATTCGATACCCAGACCGAGAGCATCGGGCTTACTGGAGTAGTAGCCTTTTAATTGATTACTTAACTTTTTCATTTCATCAAAACGTGCTGCATTGGTAGGGTGTGTAGAAATAAACATGTTCACAATCGGCCTGACATTACCGGTAGCCGCACTCATCCTGCGCCAAAGTCGTACACATTCTGATGGATCGTATCCAGCCAGAGCCGTCAAATAAATCCCTGTTTCATCAGCCTGTTGTTCTCTTTCCTGTGATATCGCATTGGTAAAAGGAATACTGGCTATCCCCCACTTCTGGAAGAATAGAAAATCTAAAACAGACTGACCAGAATGCTTTGCCAGAACATGCCCCATTTCGTGAGCAATCACACAGGACAGTCCAGCCTGATTTTGAGTAATAGAGAATATTGGAGAATAAAGAATAATTTTATAGCCGGTTCCGGAAACTGCGTTCGGTGAAGCACCAGCCATCGTCGTAATTGACCAGGAGCTGGCAGGAATCTGAAAAATTTGCTCAACAACTGTTTTTAATCGAGTGGCAACCGGATCAATATAAACAGACATATCCTGCTGTATCTCTGGAGTGGGTTTATCATAAACAACCCAGTGTTTAATTTTTTCTTTGGTAATTTCGTACCATACATAAGGCCAGGCAACAAAGTCGGCAGGTGAACGTAAATATACCCGGGACACCATAGAAAGAGCTCCCAACAATGCACCCTTTAGAATAGCTCCTGATAAAAAGTTGATGTAGACCAGATTACTGGCTCCTCCACTGTCCAGAAACGTCCACAACCCATACCAGCTAAAGCCAAAAACCGAACCTACGATACCTCCTGTAATAGAGGCTAAACCGGTACGGGATACCTCGTCCGACAGCCCTCTATTTACCGAATTTCGAAGTTTGAAAATAATCGACTCTTCACTATTCAAACCAATAGCTTCCAGAGTGCTTTCAGCCTGATGCTCAATGGGGACATCAGGATAAGCTGCAATAGATGCAAGAAATAAAATAAAACAGAAAATAAAACAGAAAATAAATTTACTGACAAAACGACGCATTCAACCACCTGAAACAGCAATAATTTTCTAGGTTCAGACCGCTGTTTTACATAATAGTTCCACTGCTTGAAAAAATTATCAAAAAAATTAAAACCATTAAATAAATTAAAACCATTAAATAAATAAGATAAGGCCTGATATTAAGTTATCCAGAAAGTGCTTTTTCAACCTCGACTGTCGGTATCTCAAAATCCATTTAGCACTACTTTCCAGACACCCTCCCAGTACATATACCGATCATCCCAACGGCAGGGGCTGGTACAGTGTTATGCTTTTATTGAACTGAAGGCTCTCAATCTGATCAAAAAATAACCAACCCTGACAGCACCACATGACTTCATGCTTTCCTTGATCACCTAACGGTTTATCCACAGCATTGTCCACATAAATTCTGGATGATTTATTGTGGATAATCATCAGAGCAACACGGCTACAGGTAATTTTTTTCAGGTATCTTATACAATGACCACACAGTTGATAGACAACCTGGCAAGGCTGGAGGAGCACATCAGTATTTCCCGCAACCACAACATTACCATGGCCCAGCTGATTATCCTTCTGATTTTAAAAGATTTTCCTATGAACCTTGCGGAGCTGTGCGAGCGACCCGGTTTCGGCCCGAACAAAGTAAGGGAACTGCTGAGGATGCTGCTGCTGCCATCGGGAAAGAATAAGAAGGCTATCGGTTTTATCCACAAGCCGGCTGCGCAGGAGCTATATGTACTAACGGAGCCGGGCCGGGGGTGGATAAGTGAATTATAAGAAGGGATGAGGCAGATACAAGATTCAGACCTGCCCCGGCTTTCGGCAGATCAGTAGCCTCAGTGCTACTGCTACCATTGCCTTATTGCCGTTTAATCAAGCAGCTCGATATCCAGACTGGCTAAAAGTCGGATGGCCTCATGACGCGAGAATTTCGCATTTTTAATTTTATTAACATTGATATCAATATCGTAGTTGGTTGATTCAGCAAAGCTGGCCGAAGTGAGATTGGTATTACTGAAAAGGCTGTTGGTGAAATCAGTATAATCAAACACACCTTCACTAAAATCACCTTCCCTGAAATCAACCTCATGTACTTTACACTCTTCCAGGATGATCTCGGTTAAATCCAGGCCAAAGAAAGAGGAGTCATTGAGAATGCATTGAAAGAACTGGATAGGCGAAGTGACGGAAATATTTGGCCAGGCGACTTTCGTCCAGTCCACACCAATGATCTTACTGTTTTTGAAGGTAACATCTGAAAACCGGCTGTAGTTAAGTTTAACAAGGCTGAGATTGCACTTCTCAAACTCACAATCAATAAACCGGCACTTTTCAAACACCGTCTCGCTGAAGTCACAGTTCACAAACGTGCAGGCATCAAATTCAATATCACTCAACGTCCTGTTGGAAAAATCACCATCACTGAAGGTTCTGGAAAGATATTCAGCTTCATTCTCGATCACGTTGCTCATACCACCTGACATCAGCTTCAAGTAAACGATAGAGAATAACGGTTTTTGGTAAAACAGCGCAAGGCTCTTGCCATACGTGGTCCGCAGGAGCCAAAGCCAGTGAGAGACACGCATTTTGTTCCCTCAGGCTATGCAGACCTGTCAAAGAACGTAGCTTCATCCCCCGGAAATAGTCACGCTTTGGTAACCATCAATAACAGGCTGAACGCTGGAGACATCCCCGCTCTGAATTCTCTGATAATGGTTCAGGGTTTTGCTGAGATAACGCTTAGCAGTTCTGGCCTGTTCTACTGTATTCACTTTCCAGATTGAATCACCGAAGGGACTGATTTTTGATGGTTCGTCGCCAACTGATGACACCAGCAGGATTTCATAAAAACGACGATTTTCTTCCACCAGCACTTCGTTCCTGAGGCTGAAGTCAAGCTCAATAAGCTGCTGACGCACCATAAACTGGTGATAGACAGGACAGAGCAGAAAATCAACAGAGTGGGCCGGATATTCCTGGACAATGGCATTGATAAACTCAACCATTAAGTCACCACCGACACCCGCAATGATGATTAAGTGCTTACCTTCATACTGATCAAGCGGCAAGGCTTTCACATCCAGACAATGGGTTTCCCGGGCTGAAGATGAGTGTGAAAAAAAATGCGCCAGTTTGCTTTCCAGTTCAGCCATAAGTTCTGGAACAATATCCACAAAATGAATGCACTGTGCAGCCTGCCTCGACAACAGCGCAGCCCCAAGCAAGCCATGATCACAGCAACAGTCCCAGATGTGGCTGTATTCTGGTGCGACCATTGATTCAATCTGCTTCAGTCGTTTACTGAGTTTCAATGCTATAAGCCCCGCCTGATGAGCTGCATGGTGAGAAATGGGGCATTGTAATGATCATTTTGGGAGGTTGCGAATAAGTCCGGTTGCATTTCTTAAACCATGACTATCACTGAAAGCAGTTATGGCAACATGGGCTTATCAGAAAACAATAAAAAAAACCCGTAAATCAACGATCTACGGGGTTTATATTTGGTTGGGGCGGCGGGACTTGAACCCGCAGACAATGAGACATAAATACTTGTTTTAATTCCATTAAACAATTAAAAATTCAAACGAGGGGCGTTTGAGGGGCTAATGGAATTTTATGCGTTTCACTACAGATACAGGCAGGCAAATCTGATACCATTTTTTGATACTATACGCTATAGTTTTCCTTATGAAGGCTAAGCACCGAAAAACTCTCATAGCAATTTATCAAGACCCAGCTCCGAAACAGCTGGAGTGGAAAGCAATAGAAGCTCTTTTTATTGCTGCTGGAGCTGAAGTTATTGAGGGGCGTGGATCACGAGTGAGGTTCCACAAAAATGGTGAAATTAGCACTTTTCATAGGCCACATCCAAAGAAAGAGGCAAAGCCGTATCAGGTGAAAGATGCGCGAGATTTTCTAACCAGAATTGGAATCAAACCATGAACACAATGACATATAAAGGTTATGCAGCCAGCATAGAATACAGCGATAATGATGAATGCTTTATTGGTCATATCGCAGGCATTAATGATCGAGTTGGCTTTCATGGTGAGTCTGTCACAGAGTTAAGAGAAGCGTTCCATGAGGCTGTAGAGGATTATAATGAAACGTGTGCTGCGGTGGGTAAAGAACCCCAGAAGCCATATTCTGGTAAATTGATGCTCCGTATCCATCCGGAATTACATGCAACTATCGCCACTGCAGCCCAGGTCAGTGGACAAAGTATCAACCAGTGGATTTCAAAAGCATTAGCTCAGGCTTCTCATAGATAACCTTACGCATCATCAGCGGTTTCAAGTGAGGTCTCTATTGCACCTAAATAAATGGCGGTTTTTCCCCTGTTTCACACTTCCACTTCGTAAACCGCTAACGCTGGAAAAAATTAATAGAAAATTAGCAGAAAATTAGCAAGAAAATTAGCAGGACACCCACAAACTTGACACCAGAAACAACTGTATTATTTTTCTCCTGTGCCTATTTCATTCCCAACAGGAGAACTATCCCCTGGAAGGATTAATCCTACCCTCAGCCCAAAGCAGATCAAAGCGCTCTTTCTCACTGCTCTTGTGATTGACGCATCCAACCATATGCTTAACTGAGTCCCAGTTATCACACCCCCAAGGCACTTTGTACCAATCAACCCAGGCTTGTTCCTTTACTTTCTCAAGCTCTTTAGTTTTACGTCTTTCAAGCGAACTTTCCCGCTCAAATGCCAGCGTTGCCTGTTGCCCAAGACTTCTTACCTGCTCATCATAAGGATCAGTTTGTGGCTTCTGCGCTGGCAGGATTTCAAGCTTGGATGGCGGTGTGTTTGACTTTTCCGCATATGCCCGTTGAGCCTGCTGCTGGACTTTTGTAGCGTGATCCAGCGTAGATTCACCAAACCAGGTAAATACCAATGAAACGGCTTTTACCAAGACCGCAATAAGGACTACGGAGAAAACAATACTGACCAGAAACACCTTGTTTTTATTCTTAGTGAGAGACCTGCCGTAGCCCTTTGTCCGTGATGATTTACTAGCTCTGGAGTCTGCAGCCCATGCCTCTGATGACTTGAAAGCCCCATTGCGGCTATTAAATCCAGCAGTATTTGCTGATCGGCTTTCAGGAATATCAAAAAAGCGGTGAAAGAAATCGTCTTTTACCTTCTCCTTTGCATGAGACCTTTTTAAGTGAAGCTTCTGGCAGCATGAAGGAAAGTTTCTACACCCCCAAAACTGATCTCCTGTATTTTTCCCCTTTGAGACGGTACGAAGTACCATCCTGACACCACATTTTGGGCATGTGGGCGTGGTATAGTCTCCAGCCAAGGCGCTGTTTACCAGCTCTTTTTGCTGTTCTACAGACAGCTGGCTAATCAGAGACAAAAGGCGCTCACCAGAAATCAGTTGCAGCTTTTTACCTTTGGCAAAAGACTTGGCATCTCCGGTAAAGTCACTGGCAGTGACAAAAATACCGATAGGAACCTGATCTCCGGCCATGACTCCATAGAGTTCACGAACAGCCTTCACTCCAACCTTCTGGTTTGACCAGGCTTTACACTGAACATAAATCTTAACAGGTCTGCCTTCAGGCGATGACCTTTCCAGTACAACATCGACACCCCCATCTGCACCAGCCCCCGTTAAACGAGAATCATAACCCTTAAACTGGAAATACTTATGACAAAGCTCTTCGAACCGTTTCCAGTCCATTTCCTGAAGATGATTAATTGTTAGGGGAGACAAGATGATAGACCTGATAGAAAGCTTATGATCGGTATTGATCATTACCAGCGATTACACAGGGAACACTATAACCATCTATTTTTGGCCTGGGCAGTTATTCTGGTAGAAAGTTGTATTAGAGGTCAGGCCTTGAATCTTATCCAGGATATTCAAGAAAAATGACCATGAAATACGCAAAATTCAATCCTGACTACTTCAAGGAAGCTGTTGAACTGAACCCGCTGATCAGCCTTGAACGACAAAGTATAGGTATTGAAATTTAACCGACATTCTCTTTTGACACTTTTTCGGAACTTTGTGTTTCTCAGCACTCTACAGATAATAAAAAACCCCGTAAATCAATGAACTACGGGGTTTATATTTGGTGGAGGCGGTGGGACTTGAACCCGCGTCAAACCTTACTTAACTCATTATTTTTTCTGCATATAATTTTAAAATTTTCAAACAAGGGGGGCGTTTGAGGGGCTGATGATATTTCAGGCGTTTTACTCAGATATAGCCAAATGATCTGATTCCTTTTTTGGCACTATTGTTCCCCCCCCTTTGAATGACAAGTAACGAAAAACGCTCATCGCCAAATTCAGCGGCACTGAAGGCGTCCGCTGGATTTTTTGTTCGCTGCTACATATTGTGCTAACATTTGTGTGTACAGCATAAGGAGCTCGTTATGGAAACAAGAATACAATTTCGAGTCGATGAGGAAACAAAACGCTTGGCTCAAAAAATGGCTGAAAGTCAGGGGCGCACTATAAGTGATGCATGCCGGGAGTTTACGGAGCAGCTGGCTGAGCAACAGCGTAAGTTATCCTCCCACGATCTATGGCTAACCCAACAAGTCAATCAGGCATTTGAGAAATTTGACTCTGGAGCAGCGGATTTTATTGAACACGATAAAGCCAAAGACGAGATGGCTAAGCGCAAAGCAAAAATTCGCAAATAGAGGCAACCATTAATGATTTTATGGGAAGAAGATTCTCTGAATGATCGGGAAAAGATCTTCGAGTTTCTTTATGATTTTAATCCTGCTGCCGCAGAAAAGACTGACTTAATCATTGAAGCTAAAGTTGAAAACTTATTAGAGCAACCGCTCATGGGTGTTCAGCGTGAAGGCATCCGTGGCAGATTGCTGATCATTCCGGAAGTATCCATGATTGTTTCATACTGGGTTGATGGCGCAGACATTCGTATAATGCGCGTTTTTCACCAAAAACAAAAATTCCCAAGTGATCCGGGTTGACGTCTGGGCATATCTGAAAATCTATACCGCCTCACACTTCTGCGGTAGTGGGCCAAATGTGTGGATAGGGATAATCCCATACTGACAAAAATACTCTTCATCCCAATATACGTCCTATGACGTGTCTTATTGAAGTTAAATGCCCCGACTGCCATCTCTCGCTCGTTGGGAAGAACGGTTTTTG
>NZ_JAVRMB020000265.1:0-9098 GCF_031844845.1 Endozoicomonas sp. | reverse complement strand
AACGCTTTCCATCTGATTCTGGCCAACCCGCCATTTACCGGCACGCTGGATGAAGAAGACATTGATCCGGTAATCCTGAAAACCGTTAAAACCAAAAAGACCGAGCTGCTATTCTGCGCCCGTATCCTGCAAATGCTGAAGGTGGGTGGTCGCAGTGCCACGGTTGTGCCGCAAGGGGTGCTATTTGGCTCTAGCAAAGCCCATCAGAGCCTGCGGGAAAAGCTGGTGGAAGAGAACCAGTTGGAAGCGGTGATCAACCTGCCGTCCGGTGTTTTTAAACCTTATGCTGGCGTGGCAACGGCCATTCTTATCTTTACCAAAGGCGGCGAGACTGATGACGTCTGGTTCTATGATCTGGCAAACGACGGTTTTAGTCTGGATGATAAGCGTAATCCTATTGCCAAAAACGATCTGCCTCATCTGGTGGCCAGTTGGAAGCAGTATCGCCAGAGCAAAGGTCGCCCGGTGGAAGCCTTTATGGGGCAAAAACTGAAGGTGCAGTTTGATCAGCAGTTTCCGGAAGGTGTTAAAGAGCGCGACTGGCAGGATCGGACTCAGAAGGCATTTGTCGTACCCAAGGACAAGCTGAAAACCAATAAATACGACCTCTCCATCAACCGCTATAAAGAGGTGGTTTATCAGGAAGAGCAGTACGAGCCACCCAAAGAGATACTGGCACGGTTGAAGGCGCTGGAAGCAGAAATTCAGCAGGAGCTGGTGGAATTGGAGGGGATGCTGTGAGCAATGGTCTTAACCAACCTAAAAGCTTTCCTAAGCACTGGAATGTCCTGCCGTTTTTGGATGTAGTAAAGGATGATACTGGTGGGAATAAAAAAACAAAGCAATCAGAAGCTGCTGAAACTGGTCGATATCCAGTCATCGACCAAGGTCAGAAAAGTTGCTGTGGCTATATTGATGATGCTGATTACCTATGTAAGGTAAGTTTGCCTGTAATTTTATTTGGTGATCATACAAAACTAATAAAATTTGTAAACTACCCTTTTGCCCTTGGTGCTGATGGGGTTAAAGTACTCAGCCCAAAGGTAGAGCTTGATAAAAGGTTCTTATTTCACTTTCTAAAAACGCTAAAACTTCCAGAAAAGGCTGGTTATAGTAGGCATTATAAGTTTCTTAAGGAAGCTGTGATACCACTCCCCCCCCTGGCCGAACAAGAACGCATTGCCGCCATACTGGATAAAGCCGACCAGCTACGCCAGAAACGCCAGCAGGCCATCGCCCTCGCCGACGACTTCCTCCGCAGCGTGTTCCTGGATATGTTCGGCGACCCACTTGCAAACCCAAAAGGATGGGTAGTAAAAAGCTTGGGAGAATTAACCAGCCTTGTTACGGATGGAAAGCATGGTGATTGTAAAGATGAAGAAGGTTCAGGTTACTATTTCCTTAGCGCAAAAAACATTAGAAAAAGTAAGCTGTGTCTCGTCGGTTCTCGTGAGATAAACTATCCAGAATTTGCGGAAGTGCACAGAAGAACAGACCTAAAGCCTGGTGATGTTTTACTCGTCAATACAGGTGCAACCATTGGGAAAGTGGCTATTGCTCCTGATTCAGATTACGTATACAAATCAACACTTCAGAAAAGTGTTGCGGTTATAAAACCTAAAAAAGAATTGTTAAATAACCAGTTTTTGAAACAAATCATACTGCTAAAGGTAGATGACTTTGCCTCTAAAGGATCTGGTTCTGCAATTAAAAATTTATTGCTCTCTCAAATTCGCGATTTCCCCATAATCCTTCCACCACTTGCTATCCAGACTAAGTACTGCGTTATTGTAAACCGAGTTGAAGCTCAATCAGGCGTGCAGGAGCAAAGCGTAAAGCAGAGTGAGAAGCTGTTCAACGCCCTCAGCCAAAAAGCCTTCGCCGGAGACATCTGATCACCCAGCCTTTTTGCCTCATTCACGGGCGGCGATTAACGTAACCGCCATTATCAACACATCAAGAATAACGGTAAAAAACCATGAAAGGGTTAGCCATTAACAATCAGATGCTCCATGACGTCACAATGCCAATGCGACAGGATTACCACAATGGTATGTGCTCGCTAGGCTACCCGAAAAGCCGAATCCTTTATGATATTAAGGATAATAAGATTTCACTGAAAATTCCTTCCTGTCTGGCTCTGGAATTATACAGAAATGGTTGTATTTCCCAGGACCCGGATGCGCTGTTTCCCGTCAGTCTAAGCGGGGTAAAAATAGGTATGTACCGGTTGGATGATTTACGATATCCCGATAAAGGTGACAATATAACCATTACATTGGTCAAAGCCTGACTCGTTCCAGCACTATACATGGACACTCCAATGCGCCTGACCCAGCAGGAACAACAGACCATCAAAACCACCATCACCCGCTACGACCCAAAGGCGAGGGTATTGCTATTCGGCTCCCGCACCGACCCAAACAAAAAAGGCGGCGATATCGACCTGCTGGTGATCTCGGCAAAACTGGGCTTCACTGATAAGCTGAACATTCTGGCTGACCTGCACCAGCAGTTGGGAGAACAGAAAATCGATATCCTTATTGATAAGGATGGCACCGGCGATTTCGCCAAAACCATCCTGCCCACAGCCATCGAACTGTAGTCTTTAATGAAACCCTGAAAGCACTCAAAAAAGAGACCCTATGACCAAGGACAAACGCCAGCTACTGGAAAAACAGCTTCAGCAAATGCACAAGGCCGCCAGCGGACTGGAATGGTCACTGCAACGGTGTCAGTCTTTGACTATCGATGCGCTGGATGCCGAAGGTGAAGAGAAATTCGAAACCCTCACCGCCCGCTTTGCCCGAATGAGCGACATCCTCATCCAGAAAATCTTCCGGCTGGTGGACGAACTCGACCTGGAAAGCCCCGGCACTGTTCGCGACCGCATCAACCGGACCGAGAAAAAAGGGCTGATTGACTCCGCCCGCGACTTTATTGTGATTCGTGAATTACGCAACGCCATCGCCCACGAATACGAAGAAGAAGCCCTGGCCAATATCCACCGGGAAGTGCTTCGGCTGACGCCGCTACTGCTGATCTGCCCTGCCAGAATTCAGCACTATATTGATCGTTCGAGAACCTGACAAATTCTGGTACTGGAGTTGTTATGCCACAGGGTAAATATAAAAAACTGCTCAGCAAACGTGTGCGAAAAGGCGATAAGGGGTTCCCGGCCGCTACCCTCGTTTTTTATGGTCCGGATTATCAATTGGCCACTAAACTGGTGTGCGGCGTTATTCCTTATAAAGGGGCTGAACCCGAGGTTTTGGAGAAATGGTTTTCCAAAACAGATGTCCGTCATTCAGAGTCTGTGCTGGCTGAGGTGTTGGAGTTTATTGAAGCGTGTTGGGTAAAGACTGTTTTAATGGCTGAGCAGATTCTCGGTTGCCCCCATGAAGAAGGTATTGATTATCCCGAAGGCCAGCACTGCCCGGACTGTTCATATTGGGCAAGCAGGGATCGTTTTACCGGGGAAGTGGCTCACTAAAGGTGTGTCGTTCATTTTCAATCATCATGAGTTGTAGTATGGCTACCCCAAAAGACCCTGTGCGAGAAAACCGGATTGAAGATGAAATCGTGGTGGATTGCCACGGTGAGTATGAACGATCTACCAGTTGGCACTGTTATCTGGATGATCGGCTGGCGTTTCCTTTTGAGGCTGAGTGTTCTCAGGCGTAGTCGGTCTCTCCCCTGAAAGCAAAGGCGCGTGTAACAGTGACGGCGATGGCGGATCAGACTTGTTGTGATTCAACGATGCTGGTGCAGGTTCAGTGGCAGGCGTGCTCTTTAGCGGTGCCATTATCTCAGCTAGATGTGGACAGCGACGCCGTTGATGAAGTGACTGTTGATGCTATTGGTGACTAGCACTACTGGGTAGAGCAGGGGTACCGTTTTTGAACGACGCTGTTAAGCAGGCATTATTGGTTGAGGGTACAGGTAGATGATAAGGCGAATTTTACAGTTGATTTTTCTCCCTCTTTTTATCCCGTTGAAAATACTCTACGCGGATATTTTGGCAATACAGTCCGCGACCATTCTTTATACCTGGTATCGCAACCGCAAAGAGTTCGATGAGGTTGGTCGTACCTGTGAAGAAGACCATTCAAACAAAAAGACCTGGGAGGTGTGGCTGGAAGATGCCGAGGATTACCAGGCCGATTGTCAGAAACGGAATCAGCCGTTTCTTAAGATTATTGTGAAACCCAAACCATTGCTGCGCTGGTTGAACGAACAGGGGCTTGCCAATAATTCCGGTAACCGTGAGCATTACGCACAGGCGGTTTTCCAGGAAATTTGTGAGGCCGGTATTCAAACGCCCAGGACTTTCAGCAAAAAGAAATCCCAACTGACCGTTTTTGAATCTACAGAGTAACCGTAACCCCATGAACGAGAATAACCCCCCAACCAAACCCTCCATGGATTATGCCCAGTTGCTGGATGCACTGAACCGGGCCAGCACCTTTGACCTGTTCCGGCTCAATGCCATAATCCGCAGTGAACTGGAGTCGCCGGAACGTATCCGCAAGATTAAAGCCGCACTGACCGTGGGGCAGAAGATCAGTTATTTTGACATCTGCAGAAATGCACTCCGTGACTGTGAAGTGTTGCGACTGAATAACAAACGGGCGCTGGTGCGAGACTTTACCGATGGCGAGGAGTGGAATGTCCCTTACTACATGCTCAATATTGAAGGAGCGGATGTGCGCGTTAACCATGAGGCGCAAAAAGGTCTGAGCCGGCATGCCATTGCGGTGGGCGATTTATTGGGCTTTAAAGACAAACACGGCATTGAGCACTTTGGTCCCGTGCTTCGCCTTAATACCAAATCGGTCACACTCAGGGTCGAGACAGGCCAGTGGCGGGTTGCCTACTTGCTGCTATACCGGGTTTTGGAAGGGCAGGGTGACCAGGAAGGTGAATTGATGATTGATGGGCCGGTTGGACATGATTCCGATGAAGTGATTCAGGGGATGTTGCTGGACTAGATGACTGAGGCTGGCGGATGGCCCGGGTTCAGACAACGGCGGTGCACCTCGCTGCTGAATTTGCCAGCTACATTGATAGCCGATTGTTCTGGTACCCTCACCTGTAGATCTTGCCCTGATGGAGTCAGCGATGAGCAAACCTGAAGACCCTGAACGAGAACACCGGATTGATTATGAAATTGTGGTGGACTGTTACGATGAGCTTGAACGCAGCACCGGTTGGTACTGCTATCTGGAGGATCGACTGGCGTTTCCTTTTGCGGCGGAGTGTTGTCAGGCGTTGACCGCATCGCCCCTGAAGACCGGTGAGCGAGTAATGGTTACCGGGATGGCGGATCAGGATTACTGTACTGCAACCATGCTGGTACAGGTTCGGTGGCAGGGTCACTCTTTGGCGGTGCCATTGTCTCAGCTTGAAGCAGGCGGCGATGAAGTGAATGAAGACACCGTTGAGGCTATGGGCGATTGGCATTACTGGATAGAGCAGGCGTTCTGTTTTTGATGTGTTCCGGGAAAATGACGGGTATCGGTTAAAGGTATTTAGTTCGGTGATGCCCCCGGCGATGTTTAATGATCTGGTGGGTGAATCGTTTGAAGACTATAGTCAGCGTCTGCTGGATGGCTGACCAGGAACACAAATACGAAGAAGAAACTCTGGCCGATATCCACCGGGAAGTACTCCGCCTCACCCCTCAGCTGTTGAGTACCCCGGAGAAAATTAACCAGTATCTGGGCAGTAAATTCTGAAAAAATCAGGCTGTCAGCCGCTGCTACCTTACGATTGGCCATAATGCTAGTATCTGTTCAGTACCAGCAGGAAATATCACAATGAGAGAAGCCATGATCAATCCGGAGATCGTCCACTGGGCACGTCAGCGTGCCGGGCTGGCTCCTGCTGATCTGGCTGATAAGCTGAAGCAGAAGCCGGAGAAACTGCTGGAGTGGGAGCAGGGCAAGAGTCGGCCAACCTTCAGTCAGGCTCAGAAACTGGCCGGACAGCTCCGTGTCCCTTTTGGTTACCTTTTTTTGAAAGAGCCTCCCACAGAAGCTTTACCTATCCCGGATCTTCGAACTATTGGCAGTCATGTATCCCCGGAACTGGGTCAAGATTTCCGTGACCTGCTGAATGACGTTCTGTTTAAGCAGGAGTGGTTCAGGGATTATCAGTTAGAGCATGGTCAATCCAGTCTTGAGTTTATCGGGAGCTGGTCTTTAGACGATGACCCTTCTGACGTAGCGGCTGACATTGCCAATACGCTGGGTGTGGTGGCGGCTTTGCGAAAACAGGCCCGTAACTGGGAACAGTACCTGAGCCTGCTGATTGAAAAGGCTGAAGCGGCAGGCATTGTCGTGATGCGCAGTGGCATCGTTGGCAGCAATACCACCAGGCGGCTGTCTGTGGATGAGTTTCGTGGATTTGCCCTTAGTGATGATTATGCGCCGTTGATATTTATTAATGCTGCCGATGCACCTGCCGCGAGACTGTTCACTCTGATTCATGAACTGGCCCACTTATGGATAGGTAACAGTGGGATTTCTAATATGCCACTGGGCGATGTGGAAGGCGCTCACCACCAACGAAAGGAAGAGGTGTTTTGTAATCAGGTAGCGGCGGAGTTTCTGGTGCCGAAAACGGAATTCCTGAAGGATTGGCAGGTTCAACAGAGCTTGCTGGACAATTGCCATGCGTTAAGAAAAACGTACAAAGTCAGCCCTATGGTGCTGGCTCGTCGTGCTTATGATTGTGGACTGATTCCCCGTGAAGACTATGTAGTCTTTTACCTCTCTGAAGTCAAAAAGCACAAAGACAAGAAAGGCAGCGGCGGAGGCTCTTTCAACCTGAATCTGAAAGTGCGCAATGGTGTTCTTTTTTCTTCTGCGGTGGTCGGTGCTGCCATGGAAGGAACACTGCTGCTCCGAGATGCCTCCCGGCTGCTGAATATCAGTAAAGTCAGTACGCTCAATGATTTTGCCAAGTCACTGAATATAGGGTGAGCTGTTGATGCTGTATCTGTTGGATGCCAATGCTTTTATCCAGGCAAAAAATACCTATTACCCCATGGACTTCTGCCCGGCATTCTGGGATTGGCTGGATTATGAAAACAGTACCGGAGATGTCGCCAGTATCTCTGAAGTGGCAGCAGAGCTGAAAAAGCAGGAAGATGAATTGAGTCGCTGGGTTAAAGGTCACCGTAATGATGGGCGATTTTTTCTACCGGTTGATGATCGACAGACTCAAATGGTTTATGCGGAAATAGCTAATTACGTTGTCCAGAACTACGAAGAAAAGCATTTCGCCCCTTTTCTCAGTGTGGCTGACCCCTGGTTGATCGCTAAGGCAAAGGCAACCAACGCAATACTGGTTACCCATGAGAAGCTGGTGCCAGCAGACAGTAAGAAAGTGAAAATTCCCAATATCTGCAATGACTTTGGCGTTCAATATATCAATACGTTTACTTTGCTGCGCACGTTAGAAGCCCGGTTTATTCTGAAGCCTGCCGCCTGATTCTCAGTCGATCGAAGTGATAATGGCCGTAGGGCTTAAAACATCGGCCCGGTACACTGGCCGTTAATCATCTGGCCGTGGCAGGTTGGATGGTTAGCTGATTTTGGCAGAATAGAGCCGTGACAAACGCCATTCACTATAGCCCCAATACATTCATCTGCGCGGTATACTTTGGAGCCATAGCCTGGTTGTGTTGCTCCCCTGGCTGATGAGTTCTGAATGCCCTTGTTCATGGTACTCATGTAGAAAGCCATACGCTGCTGGTACTGAGTGGCCAGACATTGTTCAAAGGCCAATGTATCCATCACTTCAGGCGCTTTAGCCTGTTGTTTCTGGCAGGTTTTCAAGGCTCCCTCTTTAGCCATTTCGTCAAAGGTGTCGTAGTAGGTTTGGTAGACAGAGGCGCGAAGCTCTCCAACCTGACGAACCACGGATGTACAGCCGGTGACTGATAATGTGATGAAAATTGCTGTAATCAGTTTGAAAGGGTTGAGGGTTTCTGTGATCACCGTTTCTATACTTTGTCGGGATAGTTGAGTGCTAGATTCTCATGAACAGGATGCTTCAATCCATAGCGTTTTTCCGTATCTGGATTTAATAAATGCCGTTATTTATTACCCTGACTGCGAATAAAGCGAAAAAACGAATTAATGGTGAAAATCCTGATGATACTGGGCGTAATTTTTTAGCGGGAGGGGGGAACGAATAAATACGGTGGTCTAAGAATATCCCGAGTGATAGGTTGTCTTGAATGATTGTTTCGCCGGATGAATTGTTTCGCAGTTGTGGATGTGAAGAAAATAACCCACATACAGCCTGGCCTGTGGGTGTTTTTTCGTCAGTTCGCTTTTTTCGCTGAGGTGGGGCGAAAGACTTTGGCCTTTCTGCCTCTTTTGTTTTTAGTGGTGTGGGTTACCTCTTCAATTTTTGCCGGTGCTGATTCCAGCAGAGAGTTGATGGCTTTCTCCATATCGCTGGACTTCAGTTTATTTTGAAAATACTTGTGTATCTCTGTCAGCGTACAACCGGTTCCATCATTGATGAAGGCTATGGCGTTATAAATCCTGTCAGCAAGAATAACCACTTGATCCTGCTGTGCCTCCTGTCTTTCAGTTTTCAGTATGTACCGCAGGCTTTGCAGTGAATAATCCATGCATTTATATGCCTGCTGTATATGTTCCGCCGAAATGGTGTCGGAATAATCCATCAGGGCAAAGATAGCGGACACCCGCCATATAAAGACCCGGTGACGAGATGCCAGGTTGGACAGAAGTGGTGGCATATTATCCAGTTCTGACTCTCTCTCAATATACTCTGCCTGAATGATCGCCAGTGCTTCAGGCGACATATGCACTTCTTTTCCTTCATCGTGAAAGACATTGTCGATGGGTCTATGATCTCTGGCCCGGGCAACCACTTCGGCAAGCCATTGAGATAAAGCTTCCGCTTCTTCGGGAGAAGGTAGTGGGCCAAATGTGTGGATAGGGATAATCCCATACTGACAAAAATACTCTTCATCCCAATATACGTCCTATGACGTGTCTTATTGAAGTTAAATGCCCCGACTGCCATCTCTCGCTCGTTGGGAAGAACGGTTTTTG
>NZ_JAVRMB020000264.1:0-23605 GCF_031844845.1 Endozoicomonas sp. | reverse complement strand
CGATTCCTGTGGTTGGCTATGCATTCCCACGCAGAGCGTGGGAACGAGGTTCCTGGTGGGTTTTGCGACAGCCTCCTGCGCGGGAAAGACGGAGGGTCAACCTTTTGCGACACCCTCGAAGGCGGGAATGACGGAGGGCTGGTACTTTCTACAATGCCACTTCCCTTAGCGGTTCTAAACGTCTGAAAGTATACGACGATAGGCAGTGAACTGATCACCGAATGTGTCAATCCCATCCTGACGGAGTGCTGGAGCAGAATGCGCCAGATAGTGGTCCAGGGCACTTTGTCCAGACACTCGATAGCGGGTGGAAATACCGATTGAATAAGGTCTTGCTGTGAGCCTTTCATCATCGATCAGATTCAACACCTCTGCACTGACAAACCCTTCTGTTGCCAGCACCGCCTCAACATGAGGCTTCAACCAGGCTCTGAACTCATCAGCCACACTATTATCCACCAGACAGTTGACTTCATAGATAATCATGAACACCCCTTCCGTTAACGACTTTTTTTGACTCTTTTGAGCCATGGATTGTAGTGGATGAACACAGACCTGATGTCAGATTTTGCGAACAATATTCAGACCATGTCGAATGGGTAGAAGCACACTCTCAAGGTTTGGATCCTCATAAATATAGCGATTCAAGTCTGCAATCACCTGATCCCTTTCTTCCTGAGGGTCAAGCACCTTACCTTTCCAAAGTGCATCATCAATCACCACAAGTCCGTGGGAGTTCATCATGGGCAGCACCATATCCAGGTAATGCCGGTATTTCTTTTTATCCGCGTCAATAAACACCAGGTCCAGTTTTTCTCTGATTTCCGGGATGGTATCCAGCGCCCTGCCAAAGAGCACGTTTATTTTATGCCCATGAGGCGAACGATCAAAAAATTCCTGACCAATATCAATGGAACGAGGATTGGTTTCGCACGCATAGACAACGCCATCGTCAGGCAACCCTTCGGCCATGGAAAGTGCTGCATAACCGGTAAACATCCCAATTTCCAGAACGGTTTTACTGCGGCTGATCTTAACCAGCATTTTCAGGGTTTGCCCCACCAGCCTGCCAGAAAGGTTTACCGGGTAACGGGTTCTGTCAACAGTGGCCTGAGCCAGTTCTGCCAGAATCAGAGACTCGCCGGATGTCATATCCTGACAATAATGTTCAATCGCTGGATCAACTATTGAATCCATGCACGGCACCTGCCTTGAAATAAAGGGTAAAATAAAGGGTCTTGATAAAAAGCGCGCACTCTATGAAGATGAAGCCACCCACTATACAGAATGAAAAATAAGCTGCGGATTCTAAGCGAGGGAGCCATGACAGAAAAGCCCATCATAGTGATTGAGTACTGCAGTCAATGCCAATGGTTATTACGTTCTGCCTGGCTGGCGCAGGAGTTATTAAGTACCTTCAGCACCGATATAGGTGAACTCCGGCTAAAACCGGGTACCGGTGGTATCTTTATCATTAAAGTTAATGGCAAAGAGATCTGGGAAAGGAAGAAGAACGGCGGCTTTCCACAACCCAGGGAAATCAAGCAGAAAGTCAGGGATATTATCGCACCAGAAAAAGACCTGGGCCACAATGATCGGTGACATTACGGTTAGGTACTTATACTCAATCAATTACAGGTGAAAACGGTCCGATTCCCAATTCGAGATCTACCATCAGTTGGTCAGGATTGCCTAGGTAGTGGTGTGCGATGTAAAAACCGTTGCAACATTCCTGAAACGAGTGAAAACCGATGGCTACCATGAAAGCTGACATAATCTCCGCCAGGCGAGTTCCTGCAAATGTCTCATACTGGATGCCCAGTAATGGAAAGATTGAGTAAAAACCGTTACACATGCCTGAGATGCCGGAAAGGTAAGGACACCCAAGCCGTCTATTGATCCTGCACAAAGAGTATTCAGGGGTACCTGACAGGCTATCGCCCTCAGTGTAATATTTGTCCAGTTTTTTAAGCGGGCAAAGGTTGATGGTCAGGGTGGATGTTATCTCTGCGGCTCCCAGACACCCGGGGCTCAGATAATAAAAACGTGTCTTTATGGGATTATTGGAGGACTGCGTCCAAAGGAAGTTGTTCTTGTGATTTCTGCCAATTCTCTCGGATTTCGAGTATATGGTTTTAAGGTTTATTGCTGTCGGCTCGCTGATATCTGTCAATAAATAGATTGGCAGTCGCCAGATGGCTGACATGATATCGATTATTTGATTTTCATTTTCTGATAACAGTTGCTCAAGTGTTTCGCAATAGGTTTCCCTGTTGCTGTAATTAATTTGGCGACTGAAAGGAAAGTTAGCACAATTGACATCCTTGTTAACCTCGCACCGAAAAGCATTAAATATCTCCGGATCCATTTTGATTACCCGTTGTGCAACTTCCCGGGATATGGATTTAATTAATGGTTGATTAGTATCATTGCACAGAATACTCATTGCTATTTCGGCTTCGTATTTTAGCTGTTGCTGCCGCGCCTCTACCCCTTTGGGGTAGCGAATAGCGGGTACTTTGCTGGAGAAAAAAGCCTCACGGTTAAGATACAGCATTACACTGTCTATCGGCGGAAGAACAGCGTTGATAGAGGATGGCTTGCTACAGGCAACGGTCAAGTGACTATGACTATTTGAGATACGATACGTGCCTAAAGACTTCCACTGGCGCGGAATGCCATTCGGGGATGTGTACTGTTTTAATCTTTCCGGAGCCCCAGCCTTAGTGCCAAGTGAGACTTTCGATCGGTTTGGCCCTGAGATGCCCCCAAGTGTCTGCACAGTCAAGGGGTCCGGGTTAGAATGACCGGTAGCACGCATTATTTCTTTCCTGCCAAATTCTGAACCACCGCCATCTTTGAAGTTGCTACTGTGCCGGTCACTCTCACTGGCACACCCGTTCGATCCGGTCACCAGGTTTGACCTGGCTCCCGGGACCCGAAGGCCTAAAGGCTTCACACCTTTGCTGCCTTATAGCAACTGCAAATCCTTTGGATATAAATTTAAACCCAGGCACTCTCCTTTTTACGGAACTTAAGCATCGGCAAAAACAAACCTAATATAATGCCCAGCAATATCGTTCCACCACCAAACAGATACCAGCGCAAACTGGTATCCCTGACCAGCTGACGATTCTCTGCCTGAAGCACCTGTAACTGGTTTTTCAGTCGTTCATTATCTTCAACCAGTTGCTGGTTACGACGGTCGATAGCCAGAGGTTCAGCCGAAATATCCTGAAGACGTTTCATCTCCACCTGTTGCCGGTTCAACTTATCCTCAGTCTTTCCCAATTCGGATGTCACCTCTTCCAACTGACTGCCCCGCTCAACCAGAAGCTTTCCGAGTTCTTTATTTTCAGCCTCGACTTTTCTGGTGCGATCCAGTGCTGCAGGTAACTGACGAAATGCCGGTGGGTTATTCATCAGATACTGGCTAGGCACATAACCCTCCTGATCACCGGTTTTTACCTTACTGAAACCATTGCCGGAATCTTCTTCCAGCAATACCAGTGCGGTGCCGGTTTTCAGGCCACGATGAACAATTCGATACTCATTACTGGGCCCGGTACGCATGGGAACATAGGTAATATCAGTAACGTATCGCATTTCTGCAGTTGCATGCCCGATCCATAAAAGGCCGAGCAGAACGGTTAGCCATTGCTTTTGCATTTTCACAGGAATCAAAATCTCAAATCACGGCAGAACTTTTTTGAATGGCTTGACGGTTACCTGTCGGTAAACACCGGCCGCAATATAAGGGTCAGCATCTGCCCAGGCCTTTGCTTCTACCAGGCTGGCAAATTCGGCAACCACAATACTTCCGGTAAATCCGGCTTCACCAGGGTCATTGCTATCAATGGCCGGGCAAGGTCCGGCCAACACCATCCGTCCTTCATCCTTAAGTTGCTGAAGCCGTTCCAGATGGGCGGAGCGGGCTTTCATTCGCAGGGGCAGGCTATTATCG
Source organism: Endozoicomonas sp. (assembly GCF_031844845.1). GTDB lineage: Bacteria > Pseudomonadota > Gammaproteobacteria > Pseudomonadales > Endozoicomonadaceae > Endozoicomonas. Next base: position 19,641 of record NZ_JAVRMB020000264.1, on the reverse strand, counting down.
ACATCCTCACTGATAATGGCGTACAGCATTTACTTCTCCTCGGTCTGAATATGTTTTGAAATCACCAGAAACTGACCAATCACAAACAGGAAGGTCAGAATGAGACTGCCAAATACTTTGAAATCTACCCACATATCGTGGAAGGTAAAAGCCACAAAAAGGTTGGCAGCCCCCAGTAAAATGAAAAATATGACCCAGCTGATATTCATTTTCAGCCAGATATCTTCCGGTAAAGTCAGCGCATGACCCATCATCCGTTCCAGCAGCGTTTTCTCACCGATAAACTGGCTGCCAAGGAAGGCTACGGCGAATATCCAGTTAACAATGGGCGCTTTCCACTTCAAAAAATTTTCATCATGAAAAGCCAGCGTCATACCACCAAAAAGCACCACGGCGGCCAGTGTGATTGCATGACTTTTCTCAAGGTGCCGGTTTTTAATAAACAGGCTGCCATAAATGACAATAGAAGCAACCATCAAAACCAGAGTGGCACTGAATGGGCCACCAAGCTCAAACTCGTATGAACCCAGGCTGACCACTCCCGGATCCATTTTATAGACGATAAAGAATAAAATCAGAGGAACAAAGTCAATTATTTGCTTCATAAAGGCCCGATAAGAGTAGAATGGCAGGCAATGGTACCGAATAAAAAGTACCGAAATAAGGGTTAGCCGGTTTGAGTCTGCAGACGATAACAGTCAAACACCGGCTTTGTTAACATAGTAATCTAATTGCATTGCAGGGTAAGAGACAATTTTGATTTCCATTGATTTACACAGCCACACCACAGCTTCCGATGGAACTCTTGATCCTGTTGAACTCTGCCTCAGGGCTCAGGAACGCAATGTCGACATCCTGGCGATCACCGACCATGATACGGTGGCTGCTCACCACTTCCTCAGGGAACAGATGCCTGACAGCAAGCTCAGACTGATCACCGGCATTGAACTCTCTACCACCTGGTCTGGCGCTGAAATTCATATCGTCGGCCTTAACTTTCCTCTTGATCACAAAGACCTTGCAATGGTTGTCAATGCCCAGGGGGATGCCCGCAGAAAACGCTCACATCATATTGCTGAACGGCTTGCCAAACGGTTACCCGAATGGAATGCAGAACAAATTTTCCAGCAAGTACTTGAAGGTGTCATTAATCAGCAGAAAAGCACCAGTTATGGCTTTACCCTGAAACCCGAAGATATTCAGATCGGCCGACCACACTTTGCCCGTTGGCTGATCAGCCAAGGACTCTGCAAGGATATGGATGCCGCTTTTCGCAAGTATCTCGATAACAGCAAAATCGGTAATCTCAAGGCTTTCTGGCCAAAAATGAGCCAGGGGGTTGCCTGGATCCGGGCACTGGGTGGAACCGCTGTTCTCGCTCATCCGGGCAAATACCGAATGACGACCACTAAACTCAGGGCATTGATCAAAGACTTCAAACTGGCTGGAGGCCACGCTATTGAGGTGCAGGGCTCAAACCACCCACACAGTCAGGTCGAACAAATGGCCAGATATTGCCGTGAATTTAATTTGATGGCATCCCAGGGCAGTGACTTCCACAACCCGGATTATCCATGGGTTGATGTGGGCCGGCTCCCCCCCTCTCTTCCAGAGAATATCACCCCTGTCTGGGAGGCATGGAATTAGAGAATATTCTGCCAAAATAAGGCCCGCAGCAACCTGAATACACCCGCTTTAAACCACTTCTTTCCTGTTAACCACAGTGCTATGATGCGCCACCGCTTTCGCGCAATCACCACTGTGCTCTTTCGCTGAAGCGTTATTAGCACTGAAGCTTTATTTACCCTGAAGGCTCTTACCTTCATCACTTCGAACTATAGCCGACAACCTCCTGTACTAAACGACACGATACGCCTTTAGCAGGCCCGGCCATAGAAAGAGTGAATCACCCTAATGCTGACGATTGCCATGAGCCAGTTCTTTCAGATTCATCCAGACAACCCTCAGTTGCGATTAATCCGGCAAGCCGTTGACATTATTCGTGAAGGTGGAGTAATAGCCTACCCCACAGACTCAGCCTACGCCCTGGGCTGTCATATTGGTGATAAAAAAGGGGTTGAAAGAATCCGGAAAATCCGAAGTCTCGATGAAAAACATAATTTCACCCTGGTCTGCAGGGATTTGTCGGAACTGGCAACCTATGCCCAGGTCAATAACACTCAGTATCGAATGCTCAAAAACCATACGCCCGGTCCCTACACATTCATTCTGAAAGGTTCCCGGGAAGTACCCCGGCGACTGATGCATCCCAAAAGAAAAACAATTGGAATCAGAGTACCTGAATGCCCGATTGTGCAATCACTGCTTAGTGAGCTGGGTTGCCCCATTATGAGTTCCACACTGCAGCTGCCTGGTGATGAATTCCCAATGATGGATCCTTACGATATCCGGATGACCCTTGAGCCTCAGATTGATCTGATTATTGATGGCGGCTACCGGGGTATGGAGCCTACAACCGTCATAAACCTGATGGATGAGATTCCGGAAATTCTCAGAGTTGGCAAAGGTGACCCTACCCCTTTCCAGACTCATTAGGTTCTGTTGACAAAAGGTTCTAATTCAGTGGTTCGTAACGCCACAGGGCACAAGGGCGAACTGCTGAAGGTTTAAATCTTGACTGCATAAACCTGCCGATGGGAAACTCGATAGCGAAACGATAGTGTAACTCTGCCCCTCCTTTAATTCATAACAGACACAACAAATTCATATTACAAAGCACTTTATTCCAATCTGAAAAATCATTTTCCCCTCCTGTTTAAAAAATATCGTCTAGGATTGAGGTTTCGATTTGAAAATAAAATTCATAGCTGGCATGGGCCAAGGGAAGCTGCAATTAAGAATGCACCATTGTCATTCCCGCAAAGGAGGCTGTCGCAAAAGGGCAAATTAACAACCAACCGTCATCCCCGCGCAGGCGGGGATCCACTGTTCGAGATGGATTCCCGCCTGCGCGGGGATGACGCCAGTGGTATAAATCGGTATTTAAGACCTTTGCGACAACCTCGAAGGCGGGAATGACGGATGGCTGGAACTTTCTACAATGCCGTTTCCCTATGTGAATTAAAACACGAATAATCGACGAGTCGTTCAACCTTCAAATTAAGAACATAAAAAATCATGCAGCACTTAGCAATAACAGAAAGTGAGATGTCAGGAACCATCAAAAAACTATTGATAATATTTTTTGGTATTTTTATACCCGCTTTAAATATAAAAGCGGAGCTTGGTATCCAGAACACTTATCAACTCTCACAAAAACACTTTTCTCAGGCTTACCCGGCTACTGAGGAAAAGGCTGAGCCTGCTGACAATGGCGCTGAACTCCCTGAAATCATTCTTACCCCTGGAGAACGAAGAAAAATCGTACTAAAAGCGCTTACCAGACAGGCTAATGAAAAAGACGATACTCAAAACCGGATTTTAACCCAATACGCCGTTAAAGACCTTGATTTATTAAATGGGTCAACACTTTCTCCCAGGAAGAGCATTTTAAAAAATCTGGGACAAACCATTACTGTTGCCGGGGAAATAATGCTGGCCAACATTCTGATCACTCCCATAACGGATGTTAATATTCTAAAACAAAGGCAGGAGCTGATAAAATATCTTATCGACAACCCTGAAGCCATTAATAAGATTGAGAAACACCTGCAACATTTCTCAGAAAATGAAGATGGAATTATCTCACTGCTTGATCCCTCAGACACCATTTACAAAGGTTTGTTTCAGAGTCTGGATGCTACCCGTCAATTTGGTCTGAAACCGGAATCCAGCGACGGAAGAGAGGGCGCCCGTAGATTCATTGAAAGCATGAATTTATTCAGTGTCGGATTATTACCAACCTATTTTATTTACTATTCTTCAAAAGTGATCACTCAGGTCGGTTTTTACCATTATGCGTCAGCCCTGGCAGGCCATCCTTTGCACATGGCTGCAGGTGTTACTCTCTATGCGCTTACACTGTACCTGACCCAGCGAAGCGCCACACAAGAAAAAACCTATTACTCCTATGTCATGGAACGCAGCCGACGTCCCGGACTCGCTTTATTCGAAGCAAAAAGGCTTTGGCTAACCCTGGAAAAACACCCCTCGTTCAGCGATGTTTTATCTTCATATTCAGAGTTCTCCAAACTCGAATACTCAAAAGAGCTCAGGGAAATGCTCACTCTGCTGAAAGGGTCTCCGGAACAGCCAACCACCTCGAACCTGGATTACTACACCTCTCATATGGGGCGCTACCATAAAGCGTTAGAAGTGCTCCGAATACACAAAACCTCACTGTTACCGGTTATTCAGGCAGTGGGTGAAATTGATGCCTGGATAACCGTTGCAAAGCTGGTTAGAGAGAGCCAGAGAAGGAAGATAAACCCCATCACTTTTGCCAATTATATCACCGACAACCCATCCCCCTATTTACGGCTCAATCAATTCTGGAACCCACATTTATTGCCAGAAAACGCAGTTCCTAACGATATGGAGATTGGCGCCCATCAGCCTCTGAACACAGTCATTACCGGCCCTAATGCAGCAGGCAAATCAACCAACATGGAAGGTATTGCCATCGCCGTGCTTCTGGCACAGACCTTTGGCATCGCTCCGGCACAGTATGCAGAGATTACGCCTTTTTCACTGATCCATACCCACATGGATATCAGTTCAGAGGTGGCTGCCGGCCTGTCAACCTTCAAGGCTGAATCCGTCAGAGCTATTGAACTCATGGATCATATAATCCAAATGGAGAAGCAGCAGTTCAGCCTTACCTTAATGGATGAAATTTTCAGCAGTACCAACCCGATAGAAGGCGAGGCTGGAACCTATGGTTACCTGAAGATCATTTCCAACAACCAGAATGCCATTAACATCTGCACAACCCACTATCCCCGGCTGACACTATTAGCGACTAAATACCCGGGTATTTTTCAAAACATGCATGTTCGAGCGGAAATCACTGATGGAACACTGGTGTATGACTACCTGTTAAAGCCCGGATACTCTGAACAGCATATCGCCATCAAGATTCTGGAAGATGAAGGCGTTCAGTCTGAGTTTCTTGATATTGCCACTGACATTATCAAACATCCTGAGAGATACCCTCTTGAAGGCCGAGGTTATTAATTCAAGTAAGCTTTAAACCACTCAGCCGGACAGTAATAGAAACAATATATCAACCTATAACGCCTGTCTGGATTTACGTCATAAGCTAATCTGAACCGTTACCCACTTAACATCTGAACTTATATGATCAGGAACAAAGACTCCTCTTTCGAGATAAGCTTGCTGCAGGAGTGCACCTCTTTCCCCCTGATTAAAACTGTCGTACCCTGTTCCATCAAGACCAACTCGGGAGAACCCTTTGAGCGCTGTAGACCCTCAGTCGCGTGTGTTATCTGGCATGCGACCTACTGGCCGATTACACCTCGGTCACTATCATGGTGTTTTGAAAAACTGGCTGAAACTACAACACGAATATGACTGTTTTTTCTTTGTTGCAGACTGGCATGCACTCACTACTCACTATGAAGATCCACAGCACGTTCAACAGTATATGCTGGATATGGTGATTGACTGGCTGGCGGTGGGCGTCAACCCGGGCTCATCCACCCTCTTTATTCAGTCCCGGGTGCCAGAACATGCGGAGCTGCACCTTCTGCTCTCCATGATAACCCCGCTCTCCTGGCTGGAACGGGTACCGAGCTATAAAGACCAGCAGGAAAAACTCAGGGAAAAAGATCTCTCCACCTATGGCTTCCTTGGCTACCCGCTGCTGCAAAGTGCGGACATCCTCACCTATCGCTCTGGCAGCATTCCTGTTGGTGCCGATCAGGAAGCCCATGTTGAGATCACCCGGGAAATCGCCCGTCGGTTTAACCACCTCTATGGACGAGAACCCGGCTTTGAAGAAAATGCGGAACTGGCCATTAAAAAAATGGGCCGAAAGCAGGGTGGAATCTACCGGAAACTGCGTAAAACCTACCTTGAAAAAGGTGATGTGGAAGCGCTGAAAACCGCTAAAGCCCTGCTCAAAGAACAGAACAACATTACCCTGGGAGATAAGGAACGTTTGTTCGGTTACCTTGAAGGCACCGGTAAAGTCATCCTTCCTGAACCACAGGCACTACTGACACCTCAGGCAAAAATACCGGGGCTGGATGGGCAGAAAATGTCCAAGTCCTACAACAACACCATTGCACTGCGGGAAAGTGCCGATGATGTAGAAACCAAAATCCGCAAGATGCCCACGGACCCGGCTCGTATTCGACGAAATGATCCGGGTGATCCGCAGAAGTGTCCCGTCTGGCAATTCCACAAGCTCTACTCCGACCAGCAGAGGCAAGAGTGGGTTCAGGCTGGCTGCATAAGTGCAAATATTGGCTGTCTGGATTGTAAAAAGCCAGTGATAGAAGCCATACAGGCCGAGCTGGAACCCATCAGGATTGAAGCGCGGGAACTGGAAAATAACCACGATGTGGTGAAAAGCATTATTTCAGAAGGTTGTGAAAAAGCCCGGGATGAAGCCCAGGACACCCTTAAGGAAGTCCGTGATGCCATGGGGCTTCACTACCGCTGACCGCTTTCTCCATAAACATAAACCCTGCAACCGGGCTGTTTTTCCAGAGCTTGCCAAAAACAAAACGGCAAGCGCAGCCTTTTTTCGCTAGCCTCTCCGGCATCCCGGTTAATAAAGGGCAATCCATCACCAGCATAATACTCAAACTACATCCCCCCGGAACCCCCCCACCAGCCGGTTAAATGGATTCTAACCTTTCGACAACCTGCAGAGCTGACAGCCGTTTTGAAGGATCCGGATGCAAAAGCTGAATAACAATATCAAGACACTTCGGCCCCATATCTTTAAGTCTTGATTTCAGGTGAGAAGTTATTATTTTCTTTTTATTTTGGTCTGTTTTATTTGCAAACATGCTCGCACAAAATCTCCGGCTTTCCACGCCCGATCCCGGAAAATCAAATGAATCATTCATTTCATTAAAATTGGAAATATACTTCCCCGTAAGGCAGTAAAGTATGACTGCGCCCATTTCCGAGAGATCCAGCGCAACGGGATCATAGCCACCCTGATCCAATGGCAAACAATCTTTACCTATAAGCTGGAGAGCTCCCACATAAGAGCCGGTTCTTTTCAGTCCTCGTTTAAAAGAACCAAAATCGATCAGCTTTAATCCAGCCTCAGGATCATACATAACATTCGTTGTGCTGATATCCCGGTGTGTACACTTATTCCTGTGTATGAACGCAACAGCCGAGGCCAGCTGTAAAAATATCTTAACGATCCCCTTTTCATCACAGTCTGTCTCCTTTATGAACTGATCTAAAGACACACCCTCAACCTTTTCAGACACCACGCATGAGACGAAAAGTCTGTCTAAATCCTCAGGCAATTGCCTCGGGCTGGTGATAAGCCCATACCTCCGTTTATCCATATCACCAATCAATATGGATTTGATGGCCATAATATTGGGGTGGTGTTCTAGCATTGTTAACAACAGCACCTCCCCTCTATTCGGGTCAACTTTTAATAGCTCTGAAAAGTTCCTGTGATGGCACTTTACCGCCAGCTTATTCTGCTGCAAATCCTCGCACTCATAAACCTGGCCGTAATTACCTTTACCCAGTTTTGTCATCTCGTTTTTCAGGTTTTCGAAACGTCTAACTGCCGCAGTAGCACTTCTAAAATCATGTAATACAAGGTTAGAGCCCGGCTCGCTGCTCCGAATATCTCTTTGATCAAGAGAGATCCTTTCAACTCGCTCTCCGTAGAGAAATACTCCTCCTGCAGATTGACCTGGCGGCTCATTTTTCGCTGGAAGTCTTTGCTCTTGATCGGCTTTTGCCTGAATTGATCCCTGTCCCTGTGTTCGGTTCACTATATCCACCTCCAACGAAATGAGTCTTTAACACCAATTCATTGGAACATGTCATTAAGAAAGAGTTCATATTGTGATTAAAAATGCGCCTCCCCACGGCATCTCCCCTCTGGACAGACACCCGCCCTTGCAGGCATGATGGAACTGATTAGCAAATAAGCCGTCTAACCTCTGTAACCCCTGTCAGGGCTGATACAGAGCCAGACGAGTAGCCAGCAAGAGGTGACTGCCCATGACCACGACGGAAGCCGTGGCCGAACAACCAGAACAGAGCCCAGCCCCATCGGAAGAAACCGTATCCGAAGCCCTTGAAAAAGTGGAAAGGTCGCTGGCACTGGTTAAGGGTCAACCATTCACTAAACTGCCTGATGATCTCTATATCCCGCCTGATGCTCTGGAAGTTTTTCTGGAAGCCTTTGAGGGTCCGCTGGATCTTCTGCTCTACCTGATCAAACGCAACAATATGGATATCCTGGATATCAAGGTGGCCCAGATCACCCTTCAGTACATGGAATACGTGAAACTGATGGAAAGCTCCCAGTTTGAGCTGGCCGCTGAATATTTGGTAATGGCAGCCACCTTGGCGGAAATCAAATCCCGTATGCTGCTGCCCCGAACCTCCTCGACCGAGGACGAAGAAGAAGACCCCCGTGCCGAATTGGTTCGTCGCCTGCAAGAATACGAGCGCTTCAAAAAAGCGGCGGAAGATCTTGATGAACTGCCCAGAATGGGTCGGAATACCTGGCCATCAAAGGTTCAGACACCGGATTATGAGCGGTTACAGGTGTATCCTGATGTTGATCTGCAGGACATACTGGTTGCTCTCAGCGAAGTCATGCGCCGGGCAGATATGTTTGAACACCACCATGTGGCCGAAGAAGCCCTCTCGGTTCGGGAGCGAATGAGTGAAGTACTCGCTATGTTATCCCCGGAACGTTTTACTCCGTTTGTAGCCCTCTACCGGGTCAGCGAAGGCCGGCTGGGTGTGGTGGTCACGTTTATGGCCATTATGGAACTGATCAAGGAATCCCTGATCGAACTGGTACAGAGCGAGCCTTATGGCCCGATTCATGTGAAAGCACGGATTGAATAAATGAGCGAAAAGCCTGAACTCTCACTGATTCTGGAAGCGGCCATTATAGCCAGCAGCCGGCCACTGAATATCGAACAGCTGGCCGCTCTTTTCCCGGAAGAAAATCGTCCTGACGGAAATGAAATCCGCGAAGCACTGGTCGCCGTTTCTGAAGCCTGTGAAGGCAGGGCTTTTGAACTGAAACAGGTGGCCTCCGGCTTTCGTTTTCAGGTGCGCCAGCAAATGGCACCCTGGATCGGCGGACTCTGGGATGAAAAACCACAGCGCTACACCCGCGCCCTGCTGGAAACCTTGTCCCTGATCGCCTATCGCCAGCCAATTACCCGTGGGGAAATTGAAGATATTCGTGGTGTGAGTGTCAGCAGTAATATTATCCGTACCTTGCAGGAGCGGGAATGGGTGCGTGTGGTTGGCCATCGGGACGTACCCGGCCGACCAGCAATGTTTGCTACCACGCGACAGTTTCTGGATTACTTCAACCTGCAAAACCTTAACGACCTTCCACCATTGTCTGAAATTCGGGACCTGGAAGAAATCGCCAAAACACTGGAGTTACCACCGGAAATCGCCGAAGTGCTGGTCCAGGCTGGCGGCACTCTGGAACAGCCAGAACTGGAAGATCAGGAAGTTATTAAGGAGCGCTCAGCCCAGGAACTCTTTGACGAGCTGGATGCTATGGAGGCGGAACTCCCCACCGGCTTTAATGACCTGATCAAAAAGCAGAAGGTCCCTGCACTGGACCTGGAAGACGAAAAGGCACAGGACTCAAAGCCTGCCGAAGAAGAAACAGCAGCGCCTTCAGCAGAAGATCAATCAATGGATGAATCGCCGTCTGAGGAAGCATCTCCTTCCCAGTCCGAAGAACCGGATGAAACTTTCCACTGATCTGCTTCAAGGCAATTCTTAATCCAGACACTATGATGGTTAATAACCTATGGACTGACTATTCTATAGTTATTTGCCATTAACGTGTATGGATAGTGTGATCATGAGCGAGAAGAAGAAAAAAGTAGCACTGATTGGCTGGAATCCCAAAGTCGTTGACTACAGAAAATGGCCGGGACTGACCGCTGAAAAAGTGACAGCGGGCTTGAAGGCCGATCGAGATCGGCTAAATTCGCTGGGTTATGAGGCAAGTTTGTTGTTGATTAATGATGAAGCATCTGCTTTTGATGCGGCGCGAACAGCCTTGCAGGCACAAGCGTATGATGGTGTGATGATCGGCGCGGGTGTTCGGTTAGACCCGGAATATCTGATCCTCTTCGAACGCCTGATAAATGCTGTTCATGAAGCGGCACCACAGGCTAAAATCTGCTTCAATACTAATCCTCAGGACACGGCCAAGGCCGTTCAGAGATGGGTTTAATCGCCAAACCAGCAATAAAAAATAAGCGTTAATATCTGTTAAATCTTCACAAAACTGATAACACAGATTCAATAGAGGCCGTAATGAAAAAAAATAAACGAGAAGTGACACTCCGATTCCTTGCAGAGCCCGGCGATGTGAACTTTGGTGGCAAAGTTCATGGCGGTGCGGTCATGAAATGGATCGATTTAGCGGCTTATGCCTGTGCGGCAGGCTGGAGTGGCAAATACTGCATTACGGCTTACGCAGGGGGCATTCGGTTTGTTCACCCTATTCATGTGGGCAACCTGGTTGAAGTCACAGGAAAAGTGATTTATACCGGAACCTCATCAATACATATTGCCATTGATGTACAGGCCAGTGACCCAAAAGACCTCGATAATATTTTAACGACGCACTGCATCGTTATTATGGTTGCCGTTGATGAGAATGGTAAACCGACAAAAGTTGAGCAGTGGGTCCCTCAAACTGAAGAAGATATCAATTTACGTGAGTCAGCGATCCGGCTTATGAATATGCGCCAGAAAATCAGTGCAGAGATGGAAGCGCATGTTAAATATTTGAAATAGTACGACACCCTTTCTGGAAGCCCTTTCATTTATGTCAGGGACTTCAGACAGTAAAACAGGGCATATTCATACCCTCCTTAAGTAAACTATATGACGAATCCCGTGAACAGTAAGACATTCAATGGCAGCTGCGCCACTCTATCGAGAAGTTTTAACTTTACGACCTGAAACCTCTATTATTAATTCTAAATTTTTTAATACAGGATAATGTGTTACCTTGAATTCAAACTCAGCATCAGATAGAACATGATCTATTTTATGGTGCCATTTTTTTTCATTTAAAAAAACTTCCTCACTATTTTTTTCCGGCATATTTTGTTGTGACAGGCTAAATAATTTATAACTAATCTTTCCTAAATGCTTATTTGAGCAATATATAAATGGACTCTTCAGAGGTACTGGAAACTGCTCTTGAATAGAAGAGAATATCTGATAAAGTGAGTTTCCGACAGAACTTGATGTAAATGCCTCAAACCATCCATGGAGCAACAAAGCAAGTCTATCCCCCCCTCCTTTAGAGCAGATTTCCTTAACAGCTTGATCTAAGTTATCTGGTTCGGGAGTATAATGCCCACTGCTGTTATCTATAAGGATTATGTAACCATCTTTATCAATTTTAAGAATTCCCGCAGCTGCGATAGGTGTACCGGCCAGGAACGTGCTATGAAAGGAGCTAGAGCGGATGGATGAGTCTAAATTATGATCAATATAAAACGTTCCATCACCATCCATAACATAGCGCATGCTCTTCTGGTCAGTGATCAGTTTGCCACGAATATAAATACGGCCTTCATGGAAATTAATTTCATAATTAGCCCTCTCATCTTTTGTAAAGTACTTAGCTCCACATTCAAGATCTTTAGCGATATACTCTTCTTTCATTTTTATGGTTTTCCACTTAGCAGGCTGTTGGTGTATATAGCGAGTATCATTTGATTGCTTACGGCCTTTGATATTGACAATAGCTACTAAAAGAAATTTCTCTACCTGTACCTGTACCTGTACCTGTACCGACCATACTTTGAAATTTCCTTCATCTTGATTACTGTTACTACCACCATCGGTAGCAGTATCTGGAAATTCACATGCCCCCCTTAATAGAGCAACGGCATTAAAAAGATTTCCAATACCCAACATTATTATTGACTCCTTTAGTGTAATAAGTAATTAAGTTTTTTTCCTGACATAAAACTTTATGTTCACACGCCTATTCAGACAAGCAAAGCCACAGTAGCACTGGGCTCAGTTCAGGATAAGTGTTGGTATGCTTTCCCATGCCAGCAATAGCAAGAGATTACCTGAATGCAGTAAAATCCCTATACATCAGGCTTTGAGCGACTTGAGGTAAAGTACCAACACTTATCTGGAACTGAGCCGTAGCACTGACTGAAAAACATTAAACTAACCATCTAGTCAGTAATATTCACAAGCACTTACTGTTGAAAGTTTTCGCAGGCTCAATCCATATAGGTTCTCGGCTTTAGAGTTCGCAAAGCACAAAAGTTCAACAATTAATTCGTAATCAGCTAAATAGCAACCCTCTCTAATCACCAGAAAAAAGAGAGAAAAATAGAAAAAAATAGAAAAAAATAGAAAAAAAATAGAAAAAGAAATAGAAAAAGGACAGCCATCAATTTATCGATATGAAGCGTATAAACATTTCCATGGGCTTCTTTATTTCTCTGCTTTATTTCTTTATATGGGTATCCTTTATTCTATTTCTGAATAACTTGCCTTTTTTACCACAGAGACACGGAGGACACCGAGGACACGGAGGATAAGAAACAGAGAAAAAGGACAGCCATCAATTTATCCATATGAAGCGTATGAACATTTCTATGGGTATCTATTCTATTTCTGAATAACTTGCCTTTTTTACCACAGAGACACGGAGGACACCGAGGACACGGAGGATAAGAAAAAAAAGAGAAAAAGGACAGCCATCAATTTATCCATATGAAGCGTATGAACATTTCTATGGGTATCTATTCTATTTCTGAATAACTTGCCTTTTTTACCACAGAGACACAGAGGACACGGAGGACACGGAGGACACGGAGGATAAGAAAGATTTTTTCTCTGTGCTCTCTGTGTGACTCTGTGGTTAAAAAATGGGGAAATTAACGGACACTTCCTAAGGAAGGAATAAAAACTGTTCTCCGTGATTCCAATGCAATACCCCCAGCACGAAGCGACCAGCCCGGACTCTCAGCGAGCAGAAACCAAAGAAGAAGGGGAGCCCCTAAGCCCGGTATCACCAGAAAAAAACCTTGTCTACCCCGGGAAGAGACCTGCAGCTTAGCCATTTCCGAGCTTTTATTCACAATTTTTAAAAGCTGATTCAACTGAATTGATCGTTCTGGCAAACAATGGATGTACTACTCATAGTGTCGTGATTTCATTTCAAACTCAGGCAGTATTTATTCCTGCAGAAAGTATCGCTGGTCGCTTAAGAAATAAACGCTATCTCATTTTAAAAGCAAACGATTTCCACGTTCGAATTTTATCTTCACTGTATTGCCGGGAACTACTACTCTCCCAATACTTTATGCATTGACACTACGAAATACACTCCAGCTATTCACCGCTTGCATGGGTACACACTGATTACCCATTAACTGACTCAGTGCTTGCGACTCATGCTGAGCGATTTCCTTCCCACATTTACCGGGACATCTGGCCACCAGTACCGGGCGTGATTTTCCGGCATGGATCATTACAAATTCCTGATTGTGCGTCATCTTCCCGCAACAGCTGCAGGGGCGCTCAATAGTTGACTCAAACATTGATTATTCCTAATTTTCAGTAAGTTATTATTAGTCGTTTTTTTGCGTTATCAGGTAATAAGTACCAGGGATACGAATTCATATGATCAGGTACGTGCTCTAAATCCAGCGTCAGGGTAAAATCGTTATTTTTGATTTTCTACAGGACTATAGTCTGGATCTTTGAAGTCAAACGCATTAAAAACTATGACTACAAAATGTAATTTGAGGGAGTTGATGACGAAAGTTCGTCGTCGGAAAGCATCTAATTCTAGATTTTTGAGGAATGTTACTCGTTATCGACTTACTGCCTACTGCTTTCTGCTTTTCAAATCCCCATCACCATGGGTGAGGTTACTACCCTTTTGAGTGACACATACTACCCCCTTTTTACTGGCAGAGATAGCCTTTTCACAAATTATTTCAAACCTCCTCAAAGGGCTCAGTTCCAGATATGTGTTGGTACTTTACCTCAAGTCGCTCAAAGCCTGATGTATAGAGATCTTAGGGAAGTGGTATTGTAGAAAGTACCTCCCTCCGTCGTTCAAGGCGGGAATCTACCACGCAGTGGATCCCCGCCTTCGCGGGGATGACGGTGGTATATTCTTAATTGCAGCTTCCCTTAATGCATTCAGGTAATCTATTGCTATTGCTGGCATGGGAAAGCATACCAACACTTATCCTGAACTGAGCCTCCTCAAAGCATTGGGGTAAGCAAGTTAATATCAAACACCATATTTCACTGCAGCCCAGGGAGAACCTTCTGACCAATCGGAAGAACCGGACGAAACGCCTCATTCATATTAAAGAGCCAGGCAGAGCTTATTAACAGGAACAATACCCGGCGATGTCTACCCAACCTCTCTGCATAAATAGTCTATCCTTGACGCAATCTTTCCTGAGGGATGGAGCACCTAATGGGTACACCAGTAACACAACTTCAAACAACCTTCGGCCCCAACTTTAAAGTACCGGAATCGATCAACAGCGAGCATTACCAAGTTTCCACAACAATTTGGGACAAGAAAGCCTTCGGCATGGTAGTCAGACTCGTTTGTCCAAGCTGCCGATACCTTGGAAGCTTCCTGGCACCACAGGATAAAGCGCTTGGATTATGGGGTTCGCCAACAAAAACATCACTGAACCACTCTAAATACTGCCATATTAATGAGCGCAGCGTAGAGCCTGTCAATTATTCAAAAAAAGAAAACCGGTTAAAATCATTTGAATCGGACTCGTGGCAACAGCACTCCTCCAGTCAATGCAACGATGCTGAGGCACTGGCTAAACAGGGTCTGTATTACCTGGGAATAGATGATTTTGTGAGCTGCGCAGATTGTCACTTTACCGGAAATCAACTGAAAAAATTCAATATCAGCAACAGACATCAAACAAAAACAAAATTACCATGCCAATTTCTAAAAAACGAAATATCCGTCTCCATCGAATCTGCTTATATGTTGCTAAAATCAGATCAACTGCAAAAGTTCAACAATTACATAGAAAAGCTTGACGATAAAAGAAAACAGCATCAATTAGAGGAACTTGCAAAACTTACAATCACATCAGGCAGAATAATGCCTCTGATGCATATTCTGAGTTTGTCTGATGAACGTATAGCTGTCATCAAAGATAAAGATATCAAAAAAGGTATCGCTATCTTCGCTATTCAACAGAATCAGTCCGGCGCCTTGAAAACCATACTGGATTCCGGGATCCTTTCAAAAAACAAATCACCTGAAACTGTCTATTTTAAAAATCCAGAAGAACAATGCCTGTCAAGACTGGCATTAACTATTGAAATGGATCGTTTGGATATGACGCAAATGCTCATTAATTATGGCAATAAAAAACAAGACAACCCACATAGTGCAGGTCTGGCTCGAGAAGACAAAAAACTGACCAACTGGGAATTCTGCCTGCACCGAAACAAACTCAACGCCCTTAAACTATTCATCAAAAACGATCTGGACTTAACCAGACCTTTACACACTGGCGAACTCCCTATACATATTGCTGCTGCATTAAACAAGCTTCCTGCGGTTCAATGTTTTGTAGAGAGTGGTGCCGATATCAATGCACCAACACAAGAAAAAAAAATAAGACCCGAGAGGCCAACCGCATCAGAGAACACCCCTGCTCCTGATACAACCATTTATACCAGCACACCCCACAAGCAAACCGCTTTGCACCTGTCCGCCATGAGAAATGCAACAGAAGCCTATCAGTGGTTATTAGATAATGGTGCAGACGCAACCCTGACCGATTCCCATGGAAAAACCGCCAGTGATTACCTTAAAGATCACGAAAGTGCCCCCCCTCCGGACTCCACAGCAGAAACGACTGTTTAGCCATCAATAAAGTATTCGCCGTTTGAAAAACGGCTCCGAATATCAGGAACTTTCCAATATTTTTACTGTCCAAATAGAAATCAGCGTAGAGAAACGCCGATTTCCGCTAAAAATTTCAGGGAGTATCTTTAATGACATATCCTGCAGGGAGAGATGCCCCCCTTAATACGGCAAATAGTAATGGACTGAAGAAATCAGAGCATCAGTCAGATGAAGAATTAACAGCCTGCTGGCAGGGACAGTCGTTATCAAAAAACATTAATGACCCACTAGTTCAAAGCAGCACTGCAACCAACAAAAAGGGGTCAGCCCCTGACCTTTCTCATCGGACTCCTGTGAGGGAAAGGCCTTGCTGTAAAACATCCCCTGATATTGCCCGGCATAATCCTGAAAATAAAGCAGGCATCGCAGGAGTAGGAGTGGCAGCATCCATTCCACCCTCATCATCAATAATATCCCTTCAGGATTACCTGAAAACCCGTGATACGTCCTACCAGGTACAGCAGCAAAAACATATCGTATTCATCGGGCGGTCAACAAAACTGAAATTATCCCTGCCACCGTCACTGTCTAAGCTTTACAGCCCCAAAGGGCACGACCTGGTCACACCTGATGATGATCGGTGTGCAGCATTCCTGTTGACTGCAGCAGAAGCCAATAACTGGTCTCCTGAGCAGTTGACGGCGCTGGCAAAAAAGGCTTTCAATACATCGGCTGACATTATTTTTTCAGGCGAACCAGCCACATCGGTTAAAGAAATTATTACCAACGCTGATTATAATGAGCTACCTGGTAGTGGTCATTCATCGGGAAGTGCATTTTTTCAACCAGTCAGTATTCGTACGACCAATCAGTTTGGTACTCAGTTAGCCCTTGACGCCCCCAAGCGAGACTTCATAGAACAGGCAAAACAACCCGGCACAAAATCACTGGATATTGGTGGTGGTTTTGGTGCCGTGGTTTTGTGTGCAGCCCAGGAGGGAGCCAAAAATATCCATCTGTGGGAAGTCAACAGGGAGGTCGTTACCAAATTTGATAACATAATCTTGAATGAAGGATTTAAAGGCTGCATCCATGCTCAGGAAAATAATCTCAAAACGAATGAGATAACCCCTGAAGAGGAAGAAAGTTTCGATGTAATCCTTATTTCACGGGTACTCCATTTATTCAGACCCGATGAAATTGAGTCCGCTGCCATAAAATTATATCGCCTGCTGAAACCAGGCGGCGTATTACATATCACAGGGGAAACTGCGTTCTTGCAAGTGGCTGAAAACTATATTCCAACTTATCTGAAGAAAATAGAAAATGAGGAGCTCTGGCCAGGTTTTCTCAATGAAGAGGCAATGAAGACGTTCTTTGAGCCAGCGCGAGCGAAAAATCATCATGGCATTTTTACATTCCTGGATTTATGTTCACCTGCCACCATTTTCAAGAAGGCCGGATTTACCGTATTACACAATGAATATTTAAGTCGCATCAGCGGTGTGGGGCGACATGAAGATCGAGTACTACTTAAAAAAGGTAGTAAATTTGAAGAGCATCGCGGTAAAGAGTCTGTATGGCTGAAGCTGAAAAAGCCGCTTCAAAACGCTTAATCCAGCACAATGAGACTATATTCAACCTTATATTACACAGTAGTTGAACGCCATTGATCGTTATGTGTAGATTTACTGTAACTGTTCAGCACCCCCCATATAAATCTGGATTTTTCTGATTTTTCTACCCTCCTGTTACACAATAATTTTCCTGACACCAAGCCAACATGGATCAAGACTCATCTGCGATTTTGTTAAATCGCTGCGCTCTTAGGAATCGTCCTTAAATAATTCCAAAAAACCGGGGTCAGGTCTTTCTTGCGACAGGCTAAGCCTGAGAATGTGGGAGGTTCTATGAGCTGAAATCATTCGTTGAAATCCAGTGGGTTTAACTCCCACCCGGTAAAGATTAACCATCAGCCGGAAGCGAGTTTTGCATAGCCAAGGGTAACCTTGGTTGTGAAGCGTAAACAGCAGGTACTAAAGCCGCGGGATTGAGCTCCGAAATTGACGCTTTGCTGGAGGCTTCATTGTGAAAGAGGTGGGGTTAGTACTGACTTGTCGAGTTGGTGAGACAAAATCAGTCTGGCCGGAGCCTGAGACCGGGGCATAGGTACAGGATGGATTTCTCAGGAACCTGCGAGATCCAGTGCTGACCTGAGTTAAATAGCCATTGGTTCTATGGCTGAACAGAACCCGGTCGTCAGGTTGTGCTTCAGGCCAGGCGAAGCGAATATGAAGCAACACTTTTGGCTCATGGCTGTCAGGAGTCCGGAAGCGAATCCATAAGTGACCGGATAGTAGGTACTGGAAGTCTTAGTGTACCGTTAGTATCCAGGAGTACTGTTGACAACGGGGAACTCCGCTCGGGAGGACCCGGACGAGGAAAGGGGATGCCGTAGTGATTGAACCGCTTGTGGGAAACACTAAAGGTGCTCAGTAACCTGTGACAGTGTCAACGTAACAGAAGCGGATAGCCGTACCAGCAACGGAGTTTGTTGGTTGAGTATCTGATGCTATTCAGATAGTGAATCGGTCACTATGAGGAACCGGATGCCTTAATTGGGCACGTCCGGGTCTGTGAGGGTTGAGGTCGGTAACGGCCTCTTCTACTCGGAATTGTGCATAACTTATATCGTTCATTGATTCGTTGTGAAGAGTAATGATAGGCCTTTCATTGTGATTAGATATCAGTTATTTCGAAGACTTAGTAAGTAGATATTTGTTTAAATTTTAAGCGACAGTAGATGATGCACAATGAAAGACCTGACTCCGAACATGACCCCGAACACATTTCGGCAGTTTCGCAGACAGAGTTTTAACCGTTGTCACAAGCTGTGCCGCGGGCTATTGTGCAGGCGCTGTTGTAGATCTGTTGTAGATATTGTGCAGCAGTTCAAAAAAAATGCAACGAACGCAACATTTTTAGATTATATTCACCAAAATATTTTCAGGGCATGGGTTTTGTGGTTGTCAACAACAAAATTGGCTGGAATGGAGTCTGTCACCAGCCAGACAATCAGGCGAAGAATAGAGAGTGGCTACTACGAAAGAGTCAGACGAACGTCAGGCGGCCATTATCGTGTATTCATCCAACTCTTTAGTAAAAAAAGCCGAAAAATAAGTTATGCGAGAGTCAGATCCGTCAAGCAAAAATCCAGCATCGTCACACAAAAGCGACTCTTGCTCGAGCGGCACCCCGACTCCGAATTTATCGCTGACATTGCCAGTGCTTTCAACTTTAAACGACAAGGTCTTAAAGCCATTTTGGAATCCGCAATGCTCGGATATCCAACACCTCTTATGGCTACCAAAGCTGTGGTTACCACAAAAGACCGACTCGTAAGATCGGGATTCGAGCTTATCAAATGGCTCATTGAATTATCAGGAAGACAGATCGAAATTCTGGATGGTCAGGCTGACCCCACTAAAGCCTTCGACACCCAAGAGCTTATCGGTTTCATTACCTCATTCTGCAATAGCCACTACGGGAAAAGATCTGCTGAAAGGCGCAAAAATAATAGCCTCAAAAAAGATTAGATTTTATCCAGAGAA
>NZ_JAVRMB020000263.1:0-8553 GCF_031844845.1 Endozoicomonas sp. | reverse complement strand
TCCGGTAGAATCAAAGAACTCTTTTCCACCCCCGCCAGGATCCGGTAATGTTGATAGTGTGGTAATGGATAATAAAAACAGTGTAGAAAAACGGACTGCAACCGTTCCTGAATTTCAGGATGATGATACTGATAGTATTCCGTTTTGACCCTTTTAATATGCTGGTTTTTAAAGGGTTTTATTTTAGTGTGCACGAACTATTGGTAAAAATTGGCTTAGTGTGCACGATTTATTATCCCTCCACATAAAGGTGTGTTGTCCTGAAAATCGTGCAACTTGCAGGGCAGCGTAAAAAAGTGTCCGGAAAACCCTTGTCATATCACTCGGAAAAGCCAGGAGTTAGTGGCAGTTTCCCGGGCTATTTTTTCACACCAGCCAAAAACCGGTCGAGGGCATTGGCAAAGACCATCTTGTCTTTATTGCCCAGTGGTGGTGGCCCGCCACCTACTTGTCCGGTATTGCGCATCTCTTCCATAAAGTTACGCATAGCCAATCGGTGACGTATGTTCTCCTGATCATAGAACTCGCCTCTGGGATTGAGCGCATGGACTTTTTTCTGCAGTACTTCGGCTGCCAGAGGAATATCTGCGGTAATCACCAGGTCACCCACTTCACACCCCTGAACAATATATCCGTCGGCTACATCAAACCCGGCAGGAACTTGAACCGCCGTGATAAGGGCGCCGGGAGGCGTAGGCAGGTATTGATTCGCCACCAGAATCATCTCGGTCTGCGTACGTTGAGCAGCCTTGAATAGAATCTCTTTAATCATATTGGGGCAGGCATCTGCATCAACCCAGATTTTCATATTTTATAACCTTAAAAGTTGTGATACCGGTCTGTGACCACTGATTATCTACTTAACCTTCAAAAGGGCTAAAGAATACTGGTTGTGAGTCATTCCGGCGTTATCCGGCGGCAGCTGCTGGCTTTTATTCCGGGTATGGATTCAAAACAGAATCTGACCATGTCCAGATTTCATATTCTTTTTGCCAGTTTAACCCGAATTGAAATTTTTCAGATAGTCATCAGGTTTTGTTAAAACAGCTGGTGTGATCAGAGCCGCCTTTCTGCCAGTGATGGCGGGGTATTGGGTCTGATTTGATCTGGTTTCATCGTTAGTTCACAGCCTGCAAAACGGAGGGACATCTGTTTTATTGATCTGCGTCACTTCTCTCGCTTAAGGCCTCCTTGATGCACATCAAGTCGATCACCGGCAGGCTTGGGTAGTCTCTGTTGGAAAATTCATTATGACTCGAGGCACAGGCTCCTCATGCTTCTTAAAACCAAACTTTTTGGAAAGGTGTACCGCTTTTCCAGCATTAAAGAAGTGCTCGCCAAGGCTAACGAAAAACGTTCTGGCGACGTACTGGCGGGCGTAGCCGCCGAATCAATTACTGAAATGGTAGCCGCCAAGGACATCCTGTCCCGCATGCTGCTGTCTGATCTCCGTAATAATCCGATCGTTCCTTATGAAGACGACGAAGTAACACGGATTATTCAGGATGATATTAACGAAACCATCTACAGCGAAATTAAAAACTGGTCTGTTGGTGAGCTGCGTGAATGGCTGCTTTCCTACGAAGCCCAGGGTTCAGAAATTCGTCGCATAAGCCGTGGTCTGACCTCGGAAATGATTGCTGCGGTTACCAAGCTAATGACCAATGGTGACCTGATCTACGCAGCCAGCAAGATGGAAGTTCTGGCCACCTGTAATACTACTATTGGCCGTCGTGGCACCCTCGCTGCCCGTCTTCAGCCAAACCACACCACTGACAATGTGGACGGTATCCGTATCTCTACCCTGGAAGGTCTTTCCTACGGTATTGGTGATGCGGTCATTGGTCTGAACCCGGTAGACGACACCACTGACAGCATCTATCGCTGTCTGCATCAGTTCGAGGAACTCAAGCAGAAGTTTGAAATCCCGACCCAGAACTGTGTACTGGCTCACGTGCTCTCCCAGATGGAAGCCGTAGAGCGTGGCGCACCTGCAGATATGATCTTCCAGTCTATTGCCGGTTCCCAGAAAGGTAACGAAGCGTTTGGTTTCAATGCCGGTCATCTGGCTGAAGCCAACGATATGATGCTGAAGCAGGGTACCTGTACCGGTCCTAACGTGATGTATTTTGAGACGGGTCAGGGTTCTGAACTCTCTTCCGATGCTCACCACGGTGCGGACCAGGTAACCATGGAAGCTCGCTGCTACGGTTTTGCCCGTCGCTACAAGCCATTCCTGGTAAACACCGTTGTTGGTTTTATCGGTCCAGAGTATCTGTACGACGGAAAGCAGGTAATTCGTGCGGGTCTGGAAGACCACTTCATGGGCAAGCTGCATGGCCTGCCAATGGGTGTAGACGTTTGCTACACCAACCATATGAAGACCGACCAGAACGACAATGAATCCCTGATGACGCTGCTGACTGCTGCTGGCTGTACCTATTTCATGGGTATTCCTGCCGGTGACGACATCATGCTGATGTATCAGAGCAGCGGATTCCACGATGTGGCCACCATGCGTGAGCTATTCAACAAGCGCCCGATTCCAGAATTTGAAGCCTGGTGTGAGCGTATGGGCATTATGGAAAATGGCCGTCTGACTGCGAAAGCAGGCGACGCTTCTATTTTCCTGAAGTAATAGGGCTCACCATGATTTCTGAAAATGATCTGAAAGACCTGATTGGCAAAGTCCTGAAGGAAATTGACCTGTCTGACGCTGGCTCTGCTGCGAAGGTGGAACAGGTAACTCGTTCCGTCGCCAGTCAGATTGAAACTGTCGTGTCCGATGTGGACGACAGCGAGCTGAACGACATCACTGCTATCGAAATGTCTGATTTCTTCGCCATAGATAATGCGGAGAATAAAGCCGAGTACATGAAACTCAAGGCCAAAACACCGGCGCGTCTGGGTATTGGCCGGACTGGTCCCCGCTACAAGACGGAAACCATGTTGCGTTTCCGTGCTGACCATGCGGTGGCCATTGACTCCGTCTTTAACGAAGTCGCCGAAGAACTGGTTGCCGAAGCCGGACTGATTGCCGTGTCTTCTCAATGCGAAGACAAAGATATGTACGTCACCCGTCCGGATCTTGGCCGTATCATCAGTGATGAAGGTGTTGCCAAAATTCAGTCTGAGTGCCGTAAAGGTGCGGATGTTCAAATTATCATTGCCGATGGTCTGTCTTCCAGCGCCATTACCGCCAATCTGAAAAATATCCTGCCTGCCCTGAAGCAGGGTCTGGAAGGGTATGGCCTGAGTGTTGGCGATACCGTCTTCATCAAGTTTGGTCGTGTGGCCTCCATGGATCACCTGACTGATCTGACCAATAGCAAAGTCACCGTCATGCTGGTGGGTGAGCGTCCCGGACTGGCTACCGGTGAATCCATGGGTGCTTATATCACCTATGAAGGCACCGTTGGCATGCCGGAAGCGGGTCGTACCGTTATCTCCAATATCCATCGTCGTGGAACGCCTGCCGCTGAAGCAGGTGCGCACATCGCCAACATCGTTAAGAAGATGTTTGAGCAGAAGTGCAGCGGTGTTGGTTTCCGTTTCTGATCTTTGGATATAAGGCGGCTCTGATCGTATAAAAATCAGTGCTGCCAAAAGAGGAGTAAAGCAATGAAAGGTGATCGTCTGGGTGCCAGCGTACTGGCCGTAAAAATGATTCCCAACGTTGATGCGAAAATGGCTGAAAAGCTGGGCATGCCAAAAGGCTACAAGAGCCTGGGAATTATCACAGCTGATGCTGATGATGTGGCCTATTGCGCATTGGATGAAGCCTGTAAAAACGCCGAAGTCAGTGTTGTCATGGGTAAGAGCTTCTATGGCGGTGCCGCCAATGCCAACAGCAAACTGGCTGGTGAAGTCATCGGTATGCTGGCTGGCCCAAGTCCGGCAGAAGTTCGCAGTGGCCTGAATGTTGCCATCGACTTTATTGAAAATGAATGTGCTTTCTACAGTGCTAATGAAGACGACAGCATTGTTTACTTTGCCCAGTGTGTTTCCCGTACCGGTCCATTCCTGTCCGGTCTGGCAGAAATCGAAGAAGGTGAAGCGCTGGCCTATCTGATCGCACCACCTCTGGAAGCAATGTATGCACTGGACGCGGCCATGAAAGCAGCAGATGTCCAATTGTGTCAGCTGTTTGAGCCTCCTTCAGAGACTAACTTTGGTGGCGCATTGCTTACCGGTAGTCAGTCTGCCTGTAAAGCGGCCTGCGACGCTTTTGCCGATGCAGTGAAGTTTGTTGCAGATAACCCGAAGCACTTTTAATTGCACTCTTAATTGTACGACGGATTCTGATCGAATCGGTTTTAGCAGAAAGAAAACACGATGGAGTTACAGGCGATGAATTCACAAGAGGCAGCAGGGTTTATTGAAACGTTCGGCTTCCTCCCGGCGGTTGAAGCAGCAGATGTCTGCCTGAAAACCGCCAATGTCAGCCTGGTCTCAAAACAGAATTCTGGTGCTGGTCTGGTTACGATCATCATCCGGGGTGATGTTGGTGCAGTGAAGGCGGCCATTGAGGCCGCAACGATTGCTGCAGATCGTGTTGGCAAGGTCGTATCTACCCATGTGATTGCCAGACCAGTTACTGAGCTGAATGCTATTTTGATGGGCGCGACCAGAAGTGCGGCACCTGTTGTTGAATCAGAAGTTGAATCAGAAGTTGAATCACAACCAGACGTTGTGGCCGTCACAGAAGCTATGGAAACCGATAGTTCATCCATTGTAGATATTGATGAATTACAGGCGTTCAGAACCGTTGAATTGAGAAACATGGCTCGACAGCTGCAAGATTTCACCATGAGCAAACAGCAAATCAAGTTTGCCAAGAAAGATGCACTGATTCAGGCCATTGTCGAATACCACCAGAAGGTGAAGTAAATTGGAACTGCTCGATAAAGACCTTGCTTCCATCCAGGAAGTAAGAAACCTGATCCGCCGGGCCAAAGAAGCCCAGAGAGTACTGGCTGACTACAGTCAGGTTCAGGTGGATGCGCTGGTCGAAGCGATGGCTCGTACCGGTGAAGCGAATGCCAGCCGTCTGGCTGAGATGGCGGTTGAAGAAACCGGCTTCGGAAAGGTTCAGGATAAAATCACCAAGAACATGATTGCCAGCAAGCATCTTGCTGAGTCTGTTCGGTCCATGAGAACCATCGGATTTATCGCTGAAGATCCTGCAAAGAAAATGCTGGAAGTGGCTGTACCTTACGGTGTGGTTGCTGGCCTGGTGCCGTCTACCAACCCAACGTCTACAGCGATCTACAAGTCCATTATCTCCATCAAGGCGGGTAATGCGATCATTATCAGCCCACACCCATCGGCGCTGAAGTGTATCAGCGAAACCGTACGGGTGCTGAGAGAAGCACTACAGAGTCTGGGTGCGCCTGCGGACCTGATCAGCGTGATGTCTCAGCCATCACTGGAAGGTACCAGTGAGCTGATGAAAAACGAAGGCACTGGTATCATCCTGGCGACTGGTGGCTCTGCCATGGTTAAGGCTGCATACAGTTCCGGTAACCCGGCCCTGGGTGTTGGTCCCGGTAACGTACCTGCCTTTATTGAACGTACTGCAGATATTAAAAAGGCTGTGTCGTACGTTCTGATGAGTAAGACGTTTGATAACGGTACTGTCTGTGCATCTGAGCAGCATGTGGTTACTGAACATGTGATCGCCGATCAGGTGAAGGCTGAAATGATTGCCCAGGGCTGTTACTTCCTGAACGAAGTAGAAACTGCCCGGGTTGAGAAAGTGATCGTTGGCCCAAGAGGCACACTGAACGCTCGTATCGTTGGTAAGCCAGCGGTAGAAATCGCTCGTATGGCGGGTCTGGAAATCCCAGCGACCAGTCGTGTTCTGGTGGCTGAGCAGGGTCGTGAGTGTGTTGGTAAACAGCACCCATTCTCCTGGGAAAAGCTTTCTCCGCTGCTGGGCTTCTACCGTACGACGGATGCCCACGATGCCTGCGAGCTTTGCCTTGAGCTGTTGAACTACGAAGGTGCTGGCCACTCTCTGGCTATTCACACCCAGAACGATGAACTGGTTCGTGAGTTTGCCCTGAAGAAGCCGGTATCCCGATTGGTGGTGAATACGCCATCCACTCACGGTGCCGTGGGTGCAACGACGGGTCTGCCACCGGCATTTACCCTGGGTTGTGGCAGTGTTGGCGGTTCAGCAACGTCTGATAACGTGACACCTTTGCATCTGTTCAATAAGCGTTATGTCGCTTATGGCATCTGTGAGCCAGTAGCTCCGGTTGCTCAGGCAGACGCAGCGACAACAGCAAATGAACTGGATATTGAAGCAATCACCCGCATGGTGATTGAGCGCCTGAAAGCACTGTAAGTGCTTTCAGTATTAAACGATTAACAAATATTTAAATTACAGCGTCTCCTCTCAGAGGAGACCATCAGGAGAAACACATAATGGCTATCTCTAACGCTCTGGGTATGGTTGAAACTAAAGGTCTGGTTGCTGCTATCGAAGCTGCTGACGCCATGGTTAAAGCTGCTAACGTAACTCTGGTTGGTAAAGAGAACATCGGTAGTGGTCTGGTAACTATCATGGTTCGTGGTGACGTTGGCGCTGTTAAAGCGGCTACTGATGCGGGCGCTGCGGCTGCTGAGCGTGTTGGTGAACTGGTTTCCGTACACGTTATCCCACGTCCGCACGGCGAAGTTGAAGTGATCCTGCCTCAGGCTAAAGGCGAGTAATTTTTTATTACTCACCGCGGGAGCATAAAGACACGCAGGAAAGCGGTTTTCCAGGTCTTTGTGCTTTTGCTCTTCAGCTTAACATTGGTCCCATGGCCAATGCCGATTGTGAGACATCGCTGTGAATACCCTCGTTAATGAACAACTCCTGACGCAAATCGTTAATCAGGTGATTGTTGAATGCACCGCCCAGGCTCTGCAATCCGCGGAAGCTGAAAGCAGCAAGAAAGAAATCCCTGTTGAAGCATCTGCCCGCCACGTTCATCTGTGTCAGAAAGATGTTGAAGCCCTGTTCGGTGCCGGTCGCCAGCTGACTCCTGCCCGTGAACTCTCTCAGCCAGGTCAGTACCTGTGCGAAGAGCGAGTGAATATTCTTGGCCCGAAGGGAACCTTTGAAAACGTTGCGGTGCTTGGCCCGGCCCGGCCAGACAGTCAGGTAGAAATCTCCCGCACCGACGCTCGTCAGCTGGGTGTTAATGCCGTATTGAAAGAGTCCGGTGATATTGCAGGTACTCCAGGCATATTCCTTTACTCTGGAAAAGGAATGGTACAGCTGGATAAGGGCGTCATTGTTGCCCGTAACCATATCCATATGACCACAGCAGATGCCAACAGACTGGGTGTTGCTGATAAGCAGGAAGTGGATGTTCGTGTAGAAACAGATCGTCCAATAACGTTCCACAAAGTTCTGGTCAGAGTGAAAGACAGCTTTTCTCTGGCAATGCATATTGACTTCGATGAAGCCAATGCGGTTGGTCTGCCAGCCAATGCCAAAGGCGAACTGATCGCCTGCTAACGGTAATAAACGACTATGTCTGAATTCAATCCTGAGCGTGTCAGTGACCTCATCAATAAAGTAGAGATGAGCCTGACCCGAACCGGACAGGTAACTGACCCTGACAAGCTGGTGGTCGGGGTTGATCTGGGTACTGCCTATATTGTGCTGGTGGTACTGGATCAGGCTGGTGAGCCTGTGGCCACTGAGATGCAGTTTGCTCAGGTGTTAAAGGATGGGCTTGTTGTTGATTATATCGGTGCGTTGACTATCGTTCGCCAGCTTAAGGAAAAGCTGGAATCCCGCCTTCAGGTGTCTCTGGAAAAGGCCGCCATTGCCATGCCGTCCAACAGCCCGGAATCGGTCTGCAAAACCCACCGCTATGTGGTGGAAGGTGCCGGTATGGACGTGGTCAACATGCTGGATGAGCCAACAGCCGCCAACCGGGTGCTGGGCATTCAGAATGGCGCGGTGGTGGATATTGGTGGTGGTACTACCGGGCTTTCCATCTTTCGGGATGGCGAAGTGATCTACACCGCAGATGAAGCAACCGGTGGTACTCATCTGTCACTGGTTCTGGCGGGGCATTACAAAATCAGCTTTGAAGAAGCGGAAGAGCGGAAGAAAGATTCTGCGAACCATCGGGATGTGGTGGCAATCGTCCGTCCGGTGATTGAAAAGATGGGATCTATTGTTCATCAACATATTCAAGGCTACGACGTAAAAGATATCTATCTGGTCGGCGGCACCACCTGTCTGCCTGAATTTGAGCAGATTGTTGAGAAACAAACGGGTGTCACCACCTGGAAGCCGGAAAATCCTTTTCTGGTCACTCCTCTGGGTATTGCAATCAGTGCACTGGACGTTGAAAACCTTCTGGAATCTTAAGGAAAGCCGTAATGAATACAGATGCCCTGGTGGAGTTAATTGCCAAACGGGTGACGGAACAGCTGCTGGCCCTGCAGGGGCGGCAGATCATCAGTAAACCTCGTCAGTCTGTTCTGATTGTGGGTGACTGTAGCCGGGATCAGTTAGAGCAAGCTCTGGGTAATGATTAT
>NZ_JAVRMB020000262.1:0-14328 GCF_031844845.1 Endozoicomonas sp. | reverse complement strand
CGTTCCCACGCTCTGCGTGGGAATGCATAGCCAACCACAGGAATCGTGTCTGTGGTTGGGTCCTGGCGCTACCACGCAGAGCGTGGGAGCGAGGAGGGTTTTGCGACAACCGCCTTCGCGAGGATGACGGTCGGGGGGGGGTGCCCTTTTGCGACACCCTCGAAGGCGGGAATCCATCTCGAGAGTAGGAGTCTATCTCGAGCAGTGGATCCCCCGCCTTCGCGGGGATGGCGATGGTATATTCTTAATTGTCCAGCGTCCTTTACCAGAAAAGCTTTTCAATTATCTTTTCCCTTTGTGTCTTTATGCCTTTGTGGTGAAAAAACCCCACAGAATATTCAAAAGGACATCCTTTATGAAAGTGCTGATCATCGGTAATGGTGGGCGGGAACACGCCCTGGCATGGAAAGTCGCTCAAGACAACTCTCTAGACGGTAAGGTCACTCAGGTTTTTGTCGCTCCCGGTAATGCTGGCACCGCTTCCGAAAACAAAGTCACCAACGTTGATATCGATGTGCTGGATATTGCCAGACTGGTTGAGTTTGCCAAAAAAGAAAACATTGGCCTGACCATTGTAGGCCCTGAAGCACCACTGGTAGCCGGCGTTGTTGACCAGTTTGAAGAAGCCGGACTGCCCGTATTTGGCCCGGTTCAGGCCGCTGCCCAGCTGGAAGGCTCCAAGGCATTTACCAAAGATTTCCTCGCCCGCCACAACATCCCCACCGCTGCTTATCAGAACTTCACCGAGATTGAGCCAGCCAAAGCCTACGTTAAACAACAGGGTGCGCCTATTGTGGTTAAGGCTGACGGACTGGCAGCCGGTAAAGGTGTCATCCTCGCCCAGACCGAGCAGGAAGCTTTTAACGCCATTGACGATATGCTGGCAGGTAATGCCTTTGGTGAAGCTGGCCACCGTGTGGTAGTTGAAGAGTTTCTCGTCGGCGAAGAAGCCAGTTTTATCGTGATGGTGGATGGCAAAAACATTCTGCCACTGGCCACCAGCCAGGACCATAAAGCCCGGGATAATGGCGACAGAGGCCCGAATACCGGTGGCATGGGCGCATACTCTCCAGCCCCCGTAGTCACTCAGGAAATTCATGACCGCGCCATGCAGGAAGTCATCATCCCAACGGTAGAAGGTATGGCCAGTGAAGGCATGCCTTACAAAGGCTTCCTTTATGCCGGCCTGATGATTGACGCCGACGGCACACCCAAGGTATTGGAATACAACTGTCGTTTTGGTGACCCGGAAACTCAACCGATCCTGATGCGTTTGAAGTCAAGTCTGGTAGAACTCTGCCTGGCTGGAACTCGTGGTGAGCTGGATAAAGCCGAAGTTGAGTGGGATAACCGCACAGCCCTTGGCGTGGTTATGGCAGCCGGTGGCTACCCTGAAGCCTACCGCAAGGGAGATGAAATCACGGGTATCAACCAGGTAAGTAATGCAAAGGTCTTTGAAGCAGGCACCCGCCAGGAAGCAGGAAAAACCCTGACCAATGGTGGTCGCGTACTTTGTGTGACTGCGTTGGGAGATACTGTGCAGCAAGCACAGCAACAGGCTTATGAAGCCGTAAAAACGATCAACTGGCAGGATGTTTATTACCGCACGGATATCGGCCATAAAGCCATTGCCCGCGAAGAGTCGTAAGCTTCTTTTTCGCGGCCCCTCCCTCCTGAGGTCAGGAGGGAGGGGATCCTCAACGTACGCTTCTATAACAAAGACATCAGCGAAGTAATCAGCGAGGAAGAAAATCCGCCATAATCGCCCAAAAAGAAACCAAAACCAAAATTCATCATTCCTAACATAACAAATATCCCCGAACAATAATTCAGAGGTATAGACAACAGCCAGAAGAGTAAGTTCTATAAAAAATATAACTTTTTGTAAAAATACGACGACGTCACTGTATGAAAAAGAACTTTTCAGTATAATCCAGCAACAAATAAGAAAAATGGAATTTTCAACAGTGTTTTATAAAGCCATACGGCCTACATGGACACTTGTACTGTTGTTACTCGCATCAATAGCTTTTAACAGCTCCGGAGTATCAGCAAGTGTCAATATCAATAGCGTCTCATACTTACTCCAGCCTGGAGAGAGTATTGGCTCATTTATTGACAACAGCAACCAGCTGAACATTAACCAACTGGTTGATGAAGAGTATAAATTCCGTTTTTCCCCCTGGAAGCCTTCAACCCTTAACTCTGAAGAAAGAAAACAGCCTCTCTGGTTACGGTTCCCTGTTACCAACAATACGACAGAGATTGTTCACCCGGTATTATCTGTCGATTACCAACAGCAAACGCTACCAACGCTGTTCATCAAATACAAAAATCCGACCACCGGTAAAATCAGTGTCAAGCCTCTTAAACTGGACCGGGTTAATACCACAACCTTTACGTTGCTTCCTGACCAGGCAGCAACGGTTTATCTGAAAACCCAGTACCACCCCGAGCTGGGCAATAGCCTGAAACTGGGCAGCTTCGACCAGCTTATTAAACAACAGCGTTATAAATTCTGGCAAACCGGACTGCTAAGCGGCCTTTTAATCTCACTCATTCTGGCCAATGCCTGGATGTTCCTGACCCTGAAACAGGAAGCCAGACTGTCAAATAGTTTATCAAACTATGGACAACGCAGTATTTTCCACCTGCTTCTGGCCATCGGTGCGTGCTTTAGCCTTATATTCATGGCTTCCTGGCAGGGTTATCTCAGTACCTGGCTTTATATCCCTATTGTGATTGAAGCAGGTCTTTATAAACTGTCGCTGCTGATGATCAGCCTGACTTTCTGCCAACTGGCCATTAACCTGTTTGGCTATCAACGACCACTGCTGACCAGATTCTTCACTATTTTTTCTGTTATCTATCTGATAACCGCGCTCTGGCTCCCGGTAAGTGATAGCAGCTCCCTGAACACTTACTTACTGGTGCTGACCCTTATCGGGAATGTCAGTTTCTGCCTGTCTTTCTGGCTGGTAAAACCTCACCGCCTCCCTATTTCTGCCTGGTTACTGATTCCACTGACAATAAGCCAGTTTGTCTTCGCCTTGAACTATACCGGAGCCTTGGGAATATCCACCAGAAATACCATCTGGCTTTTGATTCAGGCACTTACCCTGACACTGGGCCTTCTCTCACGGCCTGCAAGGATGCATAGAAAAGTCATCAAAAAGAAGAAAATCCCATACAACAGCAGTCTACCAAATCAGATAGATGAACAGACCATGAAAGCCCTGGGCCATGAGATGAGAACGCCATTAAATGGTGTTATGGGCATGTCGGAGCTACTACTCAGCACTCAGCTCTCCCCAAAACAGGAAGACTATGTTCAGACACTCCGTTATGCCGGCTATGAGCTGGGCAATCTGATCAATCTGCTGGCAGCAAACATTAAGACAAAAGATAAGGGAATCACATCCGATACCCAGCTGACGGATATCCATACCACAGTAGATGAACTGATTACCCACTTCCGGTACCGGGCAGAACAGCAAGACATCGAGATTATCTGTTTTATCGACGAAAGCCTGCTTTCTGCCTGTAATATTGATGGTTATCGAGTGTCGCTCATACTGGAAGCCTTTCTTTTTTATGGGCTGAACCAGAGCAAAAAAGGGGAGGTAGCCCTTTCTGTACAGAAAAACGCGTCTGGCAAACTAGCCTTTGAACTCAGCTTCAAAAACGCTCAAGGCAACAATCTTGAAGAAAAATATCTTTCCGGAGAACACTCCTTCTCCGAAATTAAGACAGAAACAACCATGAGCCTTAATCTCTACCTTGCCACCCAGCTTATACGACAGCTTGGGGGGGAGATTGGCAAAGAGGGTAATGCCATTTCATTTACCCTGCCCTGTTCATGTGAAAACAAGATGGAAGCAGCGCCGACTTCAGAGATAAAAAGTCAGAACCACTATAAAAATATGAGGGTGCTGATTGCCGATGACAGCGCAACCTGTCGCAAGGTGCTACGGCAACAGTGCCAGCTCCTCGGTATTCCTGTTGTTGAAGCAGAAGATGGTCTGGCAGCTCTGGCGATGATTCGTAATGAAGCCTGCCTGAACAGGGCATTTGACGTGGTCATTCTTGACCATCATATGCCCGGACTGAAAGGCCTTCAGGTAGCCGAACGAATCAATGGTGACCCCGGCATTGATCCCATGCCTGCCATTATAATTCTGACAGGCATCAGCAACCCACCCAGTAAATATCAATCCAGAAAACTGGGTATCAGCTCAATTCTGACTAAACCTGTCACCCGGTTTGCGGTACAAAGGGCATTATTAAAAGCGCTGGGTAAACAAACAATCTCGCTTGGTTAACATGATATTATGAATTAGCAGTCATTAAGTACATGACCATTTTCCTTTAAGATTACCTCCGGGCTATAAAGGAACTGTCCTGAAATAGCTTCCACATTTTGAACTCGATCTCCGTTCATCCTGAGCGGAGTCGAAGGGTGTTTAGAACGATCTAAGGATTAGTCACGAAATAACTTCCCTGTTTTTTTGCCACGGAGACACGGAGCACAGAGAAAAGCCTTAAATAAAAAGCTTTTCTCCGTTTCTCTGTGCCTCCGTGGCCAAACATCTTTTCTGTGCTGAATAGCACCAGAAATATGGAAGTTATTTCGGGACAATTCCTTAGGCCCTATGGACCCTTCGACTCTTCGTCAAGCTCAGAACTCAGGACGAACAGGGTTTGGATACTCGAAAATGTGTAAGTTATTCAGGGACAATTCCTAATCCTAAGCATGATATCTAACAGACAGCTCATGCACCGATTCAACAAATGCTGCCGCCTTTTCTGGCTCAACATACTGATGAATGCCGTGACCAAGATTGAAAACATGACCATTACCTGAACCATACTTTTCAAGAATAGTGGCGACTTCCTGCCGTATACGTTCTGGAGAAGCATACAATGTCGATGGATCCATGTTCCCCTGCAAAGCTACCCGACTACCCACCCGTTGACGGGCTTCACCCATATCCGTCGTCCAGTCCAGCCCAAGGGCATCAACACCCGTGTTTGCCATGGCTTCCAGCCATTGCCCACCATTTTTGGTAAACATAATGACCGGCACTTTTCTGCCTTCATGCTCACGCTTCAGACCTGCAATAATTTTCTCCATATAGTGAAGAGAGAAATCTCGGTAGTTTTCCGGGCTGAGCACACCACCCCAGGTATCAAAAATCTGAACGGCCTGGGCACCGGCTTCAATCTGGGCATTCAGATAGCTGGTTACCGATGCTGCAAGCACCTCCAGTGCCTGTTTCAATAACTCCGGTTGATCAAACATCATCCCCTTGATACGACGAAAATCCTTGCTGCTGCCACCTTCGATCATATAGGTTGCCAGTGTCCATGGACTGCCGGAAAAACCAATAAGTGGAACGCGACCATTCAACTCACGACGAATGGTGCGAACAGCATCCATTACATAGCCCAGGTCTTTTTCAGGGTCTGGAACCGTTAAAGCTTCCACATCCGCAGCGGTGCGAACCGGCTTTTTGAATTTCGGACCTTCACCTTCTTCAAAGTAGAGCCCAAGTCCCATAGCATCGGGAATGGTAAGAATGTCGGAAAAGAGAATGGCTGCATCCAGGGGAAAACGTTCCAGCGGTTGCAACGTCACTTCACAGGCCAGCTCAGGGTTCTGGCATAACGCCATAAAATCCCCGGCACGAGTTCTGGTCTCCCGATATTCAGGTAAATAACGACCTGCCTGACGCATCATCCAAACGGGCGTTACATCGACAGGTTCTCTGAGCAGAGCCCGAAGAAATCGGTCATTTTTCAGTGGAGTTATAGATAAAGTCATAAAGCCTCGAAAATCCGGCTCCCACGCTTTTAGGCCCTGTAGGTCCTGCGCAGGAGCTTAACAATCTGATGTTAGAGAAGTGGCATTATAGAAAATACCAGCTCTCCGTCATTCCCGCGAAGGAGGTTGTCGCGAAACCTTCCGAACTCGTTCCCACGCTTTTAGGTCCTGTGGGTCCCGCGTGGGAATGCATAGCTCACCCATCAACAGGCATGGAATCAGACGCAGGTTGGTTCGCTTGCGAGCCGACTCGTGGCCCAACCGGTATACAACAATCAACGTCTAGCGGTGTTGGTGAGTGCTATCGTCGGCTTTTAGGCTTAGGTCCTCGGTACCCCGGAACGGGGTAACCGACCTACAGATGTCCTTTTGCATGGCAATTCAGACTACGGAGTATCAACAAGCCCTGCGGTATATGGCCAGCTCCGTATGCATTCCCACGCAGAGCATGGGAACGAGGTTAGCTCCGTATGCATTCCCACGCAGAGCGTGGGAACGAGGTTAGCTCCGTATGCATTCCCACGCAGAGCGTGGGAACGAGGTTACTGTCCACTGACAACTGACAACTGAACATTAGATATCCAGATAATCGAGAATACCTTCAGCTGCCTGACGGCCCTCCCAGATAGCAGTTACCACCAGATCAGACCCCCGAACCATATCGCCACCAGCAAACACTTTAGGGTTGCTGGTCTGGAACTTGAATTTGGCCTGCTCGGGAGCGACAACCCGTCCACCCTCGTCTATCTGAATATCGTGATCTTCAAACCAGTCAGCCGGGCTTGGACGGAAACCAAATGCAACCAGAACCACATCGGCTTCCAGTATTTCATCGCTGCCTTCCACCACCTGCGGACGACGACGACCTTGTTCATCCGGCTCACCCAGCTCAGTAGTCACAAAACGAATGCCTTCTACCTTATCTTCTGAAGAGCCATTCCCCACAATTTCAACCGGCTGGCGGTTAAACAGGAAGCGTACGCCCTCCTGTTTGGCATTGCCCACTTCACGACGGGAGCCAGGCATATTCTCTTCATCCCGACGATAGGCACAGGAAACGGATTTCGCACTCTGGCGAATGGCCGTACGGTTACAGTCCATCGCCGTGTCACCACCACCGAGAACCACAACACGCTTACCCTTCATATCAATGAAATCAGCGGCATTCTGCTCAAAACCAAGGTTTCGGTTTACACTGGAAATCAGATAGGGAAGCGCATCATGCACACCTTCCAGATCTTCACCCGGAAAGCCACCTTTCATATAGGTGTAGGTTCCCATACCCATGAATACCGCATCGTACTCTTTAAGCAGCTGTTCCATGGTGATGTCTTTACCGATTTCGGTGTTTAGCTGGAACTCAATCCCCATTTCAGTGAACACTTCGCGACGACGGCTCATTACGTGCTTTTCAAGTTTGAATTCTGGAATACCAAACGTCAGCAGCCCACCAATTTCAGGATTTTTATCAAATACAACCGGTGTCACACCATTACGAACCAGTACATCGGCACAGCCAAGACCTGCAGGCCCGGCACCAATGATCGCCACTTTTTTATCCGTCCATGAAACGTTGGACATATCAGGACGCCAACCCAGCGCCAGCGCGGTATCAGTAATGTACTTCTCGGTTGAACCAATGGTGACTGCACCAAAACCATCATTCAGGGTACAGGCACCCTCACAAAGACGATCCTGCGGACAAACCCGCCCACACACTTCTGGCAGGGTATTGGTTTGATGACACAGATCTGCCGCCTCAAAAAGACGACCTTCTGAAACCAGCTTCAACCAGTCCGGAATGTAGTTGTGTACCGGACATTTCCATTCACAGTATGGGTTACCGCAAGACAGGCAACGATGAGCCTGATTTTCTACCTGCTTTTCATCAAACTGTTGATAGATTTCTACAAATTCTGTTTTTCGCTGACGAAGGCTCTTTTTATCCGGATCAAGACGACCCACTTCAACAAACTGAAAGTTGTTATTAAGCCGTCCATCCTTGCCATTCTTTAAGTGTAACTGTGACATTTCGCTGACCTCACAAAGCTGTTCTTATGTTCAATACCTGCCTCTTCACCGGCCCCATCACCTGCCGCTTTTCAGCGGCAGAAGCCCTGATTACTCAGGGCTGCCATGGGTACTGGCCAGTAAGGTATCGAGACTGGCAGCTTTCGGCTTCACCAGCCAGAAACGACCACTGTAGTCATAGAAATCATCAATCAGCTCCTGTCCCCAGGCACTGCCGGTCTCGGCAACATAGTCTGCAAGAACACTCAGCAGATGGGATTGATAAGCTTCCATGGCTTCATTATCAATACGGTGGATATCCACCAGTTCATGGTTATAGCGATCAACAAAACTTCTTTCCAGATCCAGTACGTAGGCAAAACCTCCGGTCATACCAGCACCGAAGTTATGTCCGGCCCTGCCAAGTATGGTTACAAGACCACCGGTCATGTATTCACAGCAATGATCGCCCGTACCTTCAACCACCACATTGGCGCCCGAGTTACGTACCCCAAGACGCTCACCTGCACGACCAGCGGCGTACAAAGTACCGCCAGTAGCGCCATAGATACAGGTGTTACCGATAATGGTGGTTTCATGGGTGACAAAGCTGCTGCCAGCCGGTGGACGGATCACCAGCTTACCGCCAGTCATGCCTTTACCCACATAGTCATTGGCATCGCCTTCCAGTCGCATTTCCAGACCACCGGCATTCCAGACACCAAAGCTCTGTCCTGCTGAACCGGTAAGCGTCAGCTTCAAAGGCTTATCTGCCATACCCTGATTGCCATAACGTCTGGCAATCTCACCAGACAGGCGGGCACCAATAGAACGATCACAGTTACCCACGGTAAAACTGAACTCTCTACACGATTCTCCACCCGCCCCGTTCTCAATAGCACTCTCTATGAAAGGAATAGTCTGACGAACCATCTCTTCTGCCAGCTCACCTTTATCGAATGGAGGGTTACGGGCCACCTGACAAGTCATTGGCTTATCTGCAGGCACATCTGCACTACCAAGAAGCGGAGAGAGATCAAGGTTCTGCTGCTTTTCAGTGAGGCCCGGCAGTAATTCAAGCAGTTCTGTTCGGCCAACAACCTCTTCCAGCGTTCTCGCACCCAAAAGTGCCAGCCATTCCCTCACTTCTTCAGCCACAAAGGTGAAGAAGTTCATCACCATCGCCACCTCACCCTTAAAGTGTTCTTCCCGGAGTGACTGGTCCTGGGTAGCAACGCCGGTGGCACAGTTATTCAGGTGACAGATACGCAGATACTTACAGCCCATGGCAATCATGGGTGTGGTACCAAAACCAAAGCTCTCGGCACCCAGAATCGCAGCCTTGATCACATCCAGGCCAGTTTTGAGGCCACCATCAGTCTGAAGACGAACTTTCCCCCGCAGATCATTTCCACGCAAGGTCTGGTGCGCTTCACTCAAGCCGAGTTCCCATGGAGATCCGGCATAACGAATAGACGTCAATGGACTTGCAGCAGTACCACCATCATAGCCAGAGATGGTGATAAGATCTGCGTAAGCCTTGGCCACACCGGCAGCAATCGTTCCAACACCAGGCTCAGACACCAGCTTCACTGAAACCAGTGCATCCGGGTTAACCTGCTTGAGGTCATAAATCAGTTGAGCCAGATCCTCGATAGAATAAATATCGTGGTGTGGCGGCGGCGAAATCAGGGTAACGCCCGGTACTGAATAACGCAGACGGGCAATCAGTTCATTAACTTTACCACCAGGCAGCTGGCCACCTTCACCAGGCTTGGCACCCTGGGCAACCTTGATCTGCAACACTTCGGCATTCACCAGATAGTGAGGGGTGACACCAAAGCGACCGGAGGCAATCTGTTTGATTTTGGAAACACGATTGGTGCCAAAACGAGCCTCGTCCTCACCCCCTTCACCGGAGTTAGAACGGCCACCCAGACGGTTCATCGCTTCCGCCAGTGCTTCGTGAGCTTCCGGCGACAATGCACCAAGACTCATGGCTGCAGAGTCAAAACGGCGAACAATATTGGCAACGGACTCTACCTCATCAACCACCAGGCCTTTGTCTGACAGTTTGAGACCGAGCAGATCTCGCAGAGTTGTCGCTGGTCGCTTATTCACCAGTTCAGCGTACTTGCGATAGTCCTGATAATCGCCGGTCTTAACAGCTACCTGAAGTTGCTGGACCACATCCGGGTTAAAGGCGTGATACTCACTGTCGTGTACATACTTCAGCAAACCACCCTGCTGGATCGGTTTGCGGGCTTTCCAGGCAGTTTCAGCCAGCAGACCCAGCTCATAATGAAAATCTTCAAAACGGGCACCCTGGATACGACTCGGAACACCACAGAAGCTGAGATCAACGACCTCTCTGGAAAGACCCACTGCTTCAAACAACTGTGCTCCCCGGTAAGAGGCAATGGTAGAGATTCCCATTTTGGAAAGAATCTTCAACAGGCCTTTACCAATACCTTTACGATAAGCTTTATAGGCCTCTCGCGGATCGGCCAGCACCTCACCAGAACGGATCTGATCATTGATGATTTCGTAAGCCAGATAAGGATAGACAGCGGTGGCTCCAAATCCAATCAGAACTGCAAACTGGTGGGAGTCACGAGCAGATGCTGTTTCCACAATAATGTTGGACTCAGAACGCAACCCTTTGCCAATCAATCGGTGATGAACGGCACCTGTCGCCATGGCGGCAGGAACCGGCAACAGTCCCTGATCTATATGACGATCAGACAGACAGATCAACACTTTGCCAGACTGAACCGCTTTTTCTGCCTGATCGCAGATATTCAAAACCGCCTGTTCCAGACCAATGGCCGGCTTATAGGTCAGATTGATGGTTTCTGTCTCAAAGGACTTATGCTGATGACGGACACTCATCAGGTCAAGGAACTTGGCGGTAGACAGAATGGGTGATTTAAGGATCACCCGTGCCGCATGCTCCGGTGTTTCCTCAAACAGGTTCAACTCCCGACCCAGGAGAGTTTCCAGCGACATTACAATCGCTTCCCGCAATGGGTCGATTGGCGGATTAGTCACCTGGGCAAACTGCTGACGGAAGTAGTCGTATACGGTTCGGGTGCGACTGGAAAGTACCGCCATCGGGGTATCATCCCCCATGGAACCCACTGCTTCCTGTCCGGATTCCACCAGTGGTCGAATGACCTGATCACGCTCTTCAAACGTCACCATGAACATTTTCTGGTAGACGTTCAGCAGTTCAGGGGTAAAGTGATCGACCTTATACTCGTCTTCATTAAAATGGGAACGGATACGATAGGCGTTCTGTTTCAGCCACTTTTTATACGGCTGACGGTCTTTCAGTTTGTTATCGATATCATGGGCCTGATGCAGCTCACCGGTTTCGGTATCAATGGCCAGCACTTCTCCCGGTCCAACCCGTCCCTTGGCAATGACATCCTCAGGCTTATAGCCGTGAACACCCACTTCAGAAGCGACCGTCAGGTAACCATTTTTGGTGATAACCCAGCGGGATGGACGCAGGCCGTTACGATCCAGCGCACAGACAGCATTGCGACCATCGGTAATCACCAGTCCGGCCGGGCCATCCCAGGGCTCCATATGCATGGAGCTGTACTCGTAGAGTGCCCTGAGGTCAGGGTTCATAGTGTCTACATTCTGCCATGCGGGTGGAATCAACAGGCGGATAGCACGGTAAAGGTCTACACCTCCCGTAACCAGAACTTCCATCATGTTATCCAGACTTGAGGAGTCCGAACCGGTTCGGTTTACCAGGGGAGAAATATCATCCAGTGTTGGCAGTAAAGGTGACTGGAACTTATGACGACGAGCCTCGGCCCAGTTACGGTTACCGGTAATCGTATTGATTTCACCATTATGGGCCAGCATGCGAAATGGCTGTGCCAGCTGCCAGCGCGGCATGGTATTGGTAGAAAACCGCTGATGGAATACACAAATAGCGGTTTCAAAGCGGGTGTCGCCGAGGTCCGGATAGAATGTGGGCAGATCCACCGGCATCATCAAACCTTTATAGGTGATGACCTTGGGCGACAGTGAGCAGATATAGTATTCCTTATCCTCTGTCATCACCATATTGGTGTAGCGGCGAGCCATGTAGAGCCTGGCAATGAACTCTTTTTCTTCAAGCTCACCTTCCGGGGTAACAAAGATCTGTTCAATGCCTGGCAACAGGTCTTTCGCAATGGGTCCGAGACACTCAACATTCACAGGAACCTGACGCCAGCCAACAACATGAAGACGCTGCTTCTCCAGCTCTTTTTCCAGTGTTTTTTTGCCTTTATCAGCACGGGCCTTATCAGTGCTGAGAAAAACCATACCAACGGCGTATTGCCCTGGCAGATCTGAACCAAACTTTTCTTTAGCAACGCTGCGGAAAAATGTATCCGGCGTTTGAATCAGCAGACCACAACCGTCGCCGGTTTTACCATCGGCCGCAATACCACCGCGGTGAGTCATACAGGTCAGTGCTTCAATCGCCGTTTTCAGAAGGTCATGACTTTTTTCACCTTCCATCTGGGCAATTAGCCCGAAACCACAGTTATCCCGAAACTCCCCGGGATTATACAGACCTGCTTTCATAGGCACTCTCTCATCAACCCATTATTTTTCTGGCTCGCCTCTGCCATAATAAAAAAGTCATCCTGACTTTTCCCGAAATACCCTCGACCCTGAAGGACATTCTGCTCTGGAAGGCTTTATATTT
This sequence comes from Endozoicomonas sp., assembly GCF_031844845.1. Lineage (GTDB taxonomy): Bacteria > Pseudomonadota > Gammaproteobacteria > Pseudomonadales > Endozoicomonadaceae > Endozoicomonas. The sequence continues at coordinate 1,777 of NZ_JAVRMB020000262.1, read as the reverse complement.
CACGACTAAATCAGGCAAATCCCACGCCTTTCAACACTTCCGGTGCACCATCGATAACCAGGCACCGGTAACCAAGTGTCTGTCGAGCCATAGCTACACTTGAACCGGCGGGCTTTCTGCCTCTTGTAACCGGACTCCCCGCCATAATTATGCAGTTTATCTGCATAAAACCAAATCTGGTTTATGACCATCTGACACGCAAAACGGCTCGCCATTTTACACGCCTGTTAGCGCAATCACAAATGGCCCCTATCAATGCAAGTAAAAACCACAGCAACAGACTGATAAATCGAAACTTTTTGCAGCAGAACTGAACAAACCCAGACAGGAACGATCAATCAATGATAATAAGGCCAAAGAGAGTTCTCCAGCCATCTGGTACATGGTTTCAATGGGTTTGACAGGCAGGTTGGGTTGAACGGAGTGAGCCCCAACAATTTTACTGATGATGCAGATAGTTTGTTGGGGCTCGCATTCGCTCGACCCAACCTGCGTCACCTGTTAATTACAATGAAACCATGTACGAGGCTGACCGGGAATAGAGATTATTCAAGAACAAAATTGTTCAAGGCAATCCATTAGATTTGCAGGATTAAAATTGTCTGTAACGGTAGCGCTTCCAACTGAGTCCAGTAGTACCAACCTTAGCTGGCCATCAAGCACCTTTTTATCCACAGCCATTAATTCAATAAAACGATCAGGACTGATGCCCGAAGGAGGCTGAGTCGGTAGCCTTACGCTCTCGAGCAGGGCCACAAGACCATCGACGTCTTCTTTACATAACTTCCCTTCTCTGAAGGAAAGGTCTGCCACCATTACCATACCAGCTGCAACCGCTTCACCATGTAGCCAGACACCATAACCGGCATGTGTCTCTATGGCATGACCAAAAGTATGCCCAAGATTCAAAATGGCGCGTATGCCAGACTCTTTCTCATCAGCTTCCACCACCCTGGCCTTGTCCTGACAGGAACGATGAATCGCATAGGAAAGTGCTTCAGGATCACGACTCATCAATCGCTCGACATTCTCCTGCAGCCACTCATAAAATGCCGGATCACAGATCAAACCGTATTTGATGACCTCTGCCAATCCAGCTGAAAGCTCACGGTCAGGTAACGTACTCAGTGTTGCCGTATCAATAACGACAGCGTTCGGCTGATAGAAGGCACCAATCATATTTTTGCCCAGGGCATGATTCACACCGGTTTTTCCACCGACCGATGAATCCACCTGGGAAAGCAATGTGGTAGGCACCTGAATAAAATCAACACCCCGCTGATAACAGGCGGCAGCAAAACCAGTCATATCACCAACCACACCACCACCAAGAGCAATCAGTGTCGTCTTACGTGTATGTCGAGCCTGTAACAGCTTATCGAAAATAAGGTTGAGCGTTTCAAGATTCTTATATTGCTCGCCATCCGGCAGGGTAACCACTGTTAGATTGTAATCAGCCAGAATAGAGCGGATCAACTCCAGATAGAGAGGAGCTACTGTCTCATTGGTGACAATAGCCACGCTTTTACCGGTTATATATGGGTGGAAATAATTGGGGTTAGATAAAATATCAGAACCGATAAAAATGGGATAGCTTCGATCTCCAAGATCAACCTTAAGTTCCAGCATGATAGATTACTTCCTCATTCCTGACCCAAGCCAATCGCTTGAATAATTCTTCTAATAACCTGTCGTGGTGACAAGACTTCTGTATCAAGAACAAGATCAGCAATTGACCGATAGAGAGGGGCTCGCTCTTCGAGCAACCGGGTCAGAA
>NZ_JAVRMB020000261.1:0-3128 GCF_031844845.1 Endozoicomonas sp. | reverse complement strand
TTGTTCGACTATCCTGCTGACATCAGGAAGGCGATTTATACGACCAATGCAATAGAATCGTTGAATAGTGTGATTCGAAAAGCAACCCGGCAGCGGAAGATATTTCCAACAGACGGTTCGGTTATGAAGGTGATTTATCTGGCTATGGAAAAAGAAAAGGACATCCATAAATTTCCAATCAATTTATGGATGTCCTGAATTCTCCTTATCTTTGATCGTTCTAATGGTAATCCTGTGGAGGCAAAGCAGGTATTACCCTTTGCTTATCCAGAGGATAGTGATCAGTATTTTTTAACACTTCGGCTTATCTCTACAGAAGCACCAATTTAACTTATTGGGCTCTTGCTTATGCATATGTCGCAAATGGATGTTGAGATATTCTATATGTTTGGTACCGTACGGTAGAATGCAAAGTTTGCATTTATAAGTTATGTCACCTGTTGTGTGTGCGTGTCTTCGTTCATGTATTGTTAGATCAACATAGGAATCACATCTTTTTTTACATAAGGGACACATTAAGTAATTTTCTTCTACATGATCAGAACTGCCAACGTGAAAATTGTTCAGATGATTTTTTAAGGACTGTATTGCCTGAAATGTACGATTACACAAATGACAAGAGATAGGTTGTGCTTGTTCTACCTGATGCCATCTTAGGTGAGTTTTCAAACCAGATTTACTGAAGCATAATCGTACACATTCCTTGAAACTGCAACGGAACAATCCTCCCTCATCATTTACTGGTACTGGGAGGGCATTGAGGCCAGACTCAAGCATAGCTATACCAAGTAGATCGTATCTATCCATTGTCGAATTGTCGAATTGTCGAATTGTCGAATTGCCAGTTAAGACTGCTCCTTCTTAAAAAAGTTCCCCCCCCTAACAGAATCCAACCAAATATTCATTTAATCCATACATAAAGGACCCGCTATGGCCATTACCAATAATGACGTAAAACTCTTTGAAAGCCAGCGACTTACGGACGAAGAAGATGGTGGCGGTCGGGTCACGGGCAGCGAGGTCATTGATGGCAACGTCAATAATCTTTTTCAGGATATTTCACGGATCGATCGTACCATTGGTGATGTGGCTCTGCGTAAGGCATTTATCGGGATCAGCACCGATAACAATAAAAACGGGGTCAGGTCTTTCTTCTTGAATAAAAACGGGGTCAGGTCTTTCTTCTTGAATAACCATCAACGTGAGTTGCTGCCTTTGATATGAAAGATCTGACTATTCCAATTTTAGAGTTGAAAAGTTATAACCTATTTGTAGCTTCAAGAAGGAACCCCTGGCCCATTTTTTTAAGAGCGTCAAGAATCAAGACCTAATGGAATGGTCCGCCCCGCTCCCAAACCGGCTTCAAATGAGCCATGATAGAATGAGTTGTGCGAACATCATTCAAAACAAGAAACGGAGCGAACCATGGGCGATCATAACAAAACAAGAGTTAGCCAGAAAGGTCAGGTTGCTGTTCTCGGAATTGATTTGAGTAAGAAAACCGAGAACAAAACCGGGGTCAGGTCTTTCATTGTGCATATCCATTGCCGTTTAATAAAATTGAAATAAAAACCAGTTCGTAAGTATTCGAAATAAAAGGCCCACCATCACTATTTACAATGAGTTAATGTGCAGAATATGTTACGCACGATGAAAGACCTAATGGAATGGTCCGCCCCGCTCCCAAACCGGCTTCAAATGAGCCATGATAGAATGAGTTGTTCGGACATCATTCAGAATAAGAAACGGAGCGAACCATGGGCAAGCATAACAAATCAGGATCTAAGCAAAAAGGTCAGGTAGCTTTTCTCGGAATTGATTTGAGTAAAAAGAGTTTTCAGCTGCATGGCGTTGATGCCAAAGGCAATGTGGTTATCAAAAAGAAACTCAACCGTAAGGCGCTTTTACCATTTATTGCCAACATACCTGAATGTGCTATCGGCATTGAAGCCTGCGGTGGCTCACACTACTGGTGTCGTAAGTTTACCGAACTGAGTCATGACGTTCACATTATGGCCCCCCAGTTTGTGAAGCCCTATGTAAAGTCAAACAAGAATGACGCTGCTGATGCTGAAGCCATTTGTGAAGCAATGCAGCGTCCCAATATGCGCTTTGTACCCACTAAAACTATTGAACAACAGGACATTCAGAGCCTGCATAGAATACGCAGCCAGGCAGTGGCCAGAAGAACAGCATTGGGTAATCAGGTCAGAGGTTTGTTAATGGAGTACGGAGTCATTATTCCAAAGGGAATATCCTATATCCGTAAACAGATCCCTTTGATTTTGGAAGACGCAGAAAACGGTTTAACAGTACTATTCCGTGAACTCCTCAATGAACTCTATGAAGAAATGGCACATCTGGACAAGCGAATAGAAAAGCTTGAGAAAAAGCTCGAAACCATTGCAGCCAATAACGAAGCCTGCAAGCTTTTACTAACTATACCCGGCATTGGGTTACTGAGTGCTACTGCACTGTTTGCGGCCATCGGCGATATATCGGCATTTAAAAATGGTCGGGAAATGGCGGCCTGGCTTGGCCTCGTACCAAAGCAGCAATCTACCGGTGGAGTGCCTACCTTACTGGGGATCAGTAAGCGGGGTGACACCTACCTGCGAACTCTGATGATACATGGCGGCAGAACCGTTGTCAGAGTGGCTGATAAACACGACGATCGACGTAATAATTGGATTCAAGAGCTTGATAAGCGTCGGGGTAAAAATATATCAGCAGTAGCTGTTGCCAATAAAAATGTTCGCATTGCCTGGGCTGTGTTAACCAAGAAAGAGCCATACAAGGCGGCAGCATAAATAATATAAACACTAAACTATTAAACACTTGTCGTTAGATAAGAAAAGCAAAAGCGGTTAATCAGTGTAAAGCTGCAACGAGTTGCGTGGATAAAGTTCAAATGATGGCATAAAAGGTAAGACCTGCACTCCCTTGAACCTGACCGGGGTCAGGGCCCGTAGAGGCCGAAGACCTGATGAGGAGGGAGTGAGCGGATTCCATCAGGGCCAGAGGCATTGAGACCTCACCCCAAAGGCCGGATATATGGAAGCATTACTCTTTAACGTCATTATCGAAAACTTTACCTTGCATCGCGGGGCGGACCATATATGACCCCG
>NZ_JAVRMB020000260.1:0-8499 GCF_031844845.1 Endozoicomonas sp. | reverse complement strand
ATCTTCTCGTCCCGTAATCTCAACCAGATGTAATTCCGGGTCAGTGACTTTGGCAGAGATTCCACAGCCTACACCACAATAGGCACATGTCGTCTTGATTACAGCTGGCTCTCTATTGACATGCATGATGAATTCCCTGTTCGCTGAAAGCGTTATTATTTTAAATGGATGACCGGCAGGTTGGTTCAAACGGAGTGAGCCCCAACAACTTTACCGTTGATTGCAGATAGCTTGTTGGGGCTCGCATTCGCTCGGCCCAACCTACGCAGCCGGTAAAAAACGCTGACCGAAGATTAACTGCTGCCTCATACCCGAAATATCGGTACCGGATTCCATTAATTCCTGATACCAGAGGCCATCCGTCACATCCCCATATAACAGGATACCTTTTAACCGGTTATTATTAATAACCAGTTTGCGGTAGATCCCCGAATCCTGAGCACTCAGCGTGACCACCTCGTCAGTTCCCTGTGAGTTAAACTCACCACTTGAAAACAGGTCGACCCCATCAACTTTAAGATTGGTGGGAATAGGTACAGGAACAAAAGTCTGGCTGTGATCATCCAGCAATGTCGCAGCAACAATTTCACCATGACGATAGACAGGGGCCACCAGACCAAATAACAGGGACTCTTCATCCAGCTGCATTTGCGCGCATTCACCCACCGTGAATATATCCGGATCGGACGTCTGTAGTTGTTCATTGACCAGAACACCACGGTCACATTCCAGCCCGGCATCCTGCATCAGTTGTATATTGGGTCTGACACCCGCCGTAACCACCACCAGTGACGCCGGAAGGTATTCACCCTCTATCTGAACACCGCAAACACGCCCACCGGACCCTTCATAAGATTTCAATGTGGCACTGCTGCGAAAAGCAATTCCCCTGCGCTCCAGTTCTTCGCGCAACAGATTGCCTGCATGATGATCCAGCTGCCGGGCCATGGGGATGGGCATATTATCAACAATGGTGACCGACATACCCCGCTTTGCCAGACCACTGCCGCATTCAAGACCCAGCAAACCGCCACCAATGACAACGGCCTGCCCCTTACCGGCTTCCAGCATTAAATTGACATCATTCAGGCTGCGAAACGCCAGCACGCCTTGCAGGTCGACACCGGGAACGGGAATCTTATTGGGCAAAGAACCGGTTGACAGAACAAGACGATCATAGTCAAACGTATGACCACCCTGAGTAACTACACGCTTTAAAGCACGATCAATGCCTGTGGCTTTATACGCTTCCCCCATAAACAGAGCTATGCCCTGTTGCTGATACCAGGATTCGCTCTTGAGATGAATACCTTCAAGATCAATACTACCCGCCAGCAGTTTCGATAACTGAATCCGGTTATAACCTGGACAGGCTTCCTCAGAAAGCACGGTCACCTGAAATGAACACTGACCGCTGGCAAACAGCTGTTCCAGAAACCGGACAGAGCCCATCCCGTTACCAATCACCACCAGCTTTTGTCGTCTATCCGGCTTTTGATAACTGCTCATCATCAGGCTACCTGCGAAACAAGTGGTGCAGCCATGACCTGAATAGCACCATCATGGAGACGGACAGGAAATACATTCAAACTGACATCATCGTCTTCAAGGCATTGACCGGTAGCTAAATCAAAGTGTTGTTTATAGATGGGAGAGGCCACAACTACACGCCCCTGCAAATCACCAACAATCCCCCTGGAGATCACATTTGCGCCACTGAACGGATCAAAATTATCCAGGGCAAAGAACTGATCCCCAACCCGAAAAACAGCTACCTGATGACTACCCACCAAAGCACAGGTGCCAAGGTTTGAAGATAGCTGCTCATCATGACAAATCGTCGTCCACTGGCTCATTATGAAATCTCCTTCAGCTGGATTTTTTCCTGCCCGGTAGCCGGACGTATCTGACTCCGCTCATCCACAAACACAACATTGCTGTCCAGCTGGTCGCTATTGATAAAGTGGTTAAAGCGTTTGAGCTTTTCGGGGCTTTCCAGTGTTGTTTTCCACTCACACTGATAGGTGCCGACCAGATGAGTCATCTCATCTTCCAGCTCATGATTAATGTCCAGACTGTCGTCAATAATCACCGATTTGAGATAGTCCAGCCCCCCCTCCAGGTTATCCAGCCAGACCGACGTTCTCTGGAGCCGGTCAGCTGTGCGAATATAAAACATCAGGAAGCGATCAATGGTTTTGACCAGCGTCTCATCATCGAGTTCGGTGGCAAACAGATCAGCATGACGGGGCTTCATACCTCCATTGCCGCCTACATAAAGATTCCAGCCTTTTTCTGTGGCGATCACCCCCACATCTTTACTCTGGGCTTCAGCGCACTCCCGGGTACAACCGGAAACGGCCATTTTGATTTTATGGGGTGAGCGCACTCCCCGATAACGGTTTTCAATGGCGATCGCCATACTGGTGCTATCCAGAACGCCATAACGACACCAGGTACTGCCCACACAGGATTTCACCGTTCTCAGGGATTTTCCGTAGGCATGCCCGGTTTCAAAACCGGCATCCACCAGACGCTTCCAGATGGCCGGCAACTCATTCACCTGCGCGCCAAACAGATCAATCCGCTGGCCACCGGTGATTTTTGTATAAAGATTAAAATCCTTAGCCACTTCACCAATAACAATTAGCTTTTCCGGGGTAATCTCACCACCAGGCACCCGGGGTACGATGGAATAGGTGCCGTCCTTTTGCATATTGCCCAAAAAGTAATCATTAGTGTCCTGTAATGGTGCATGATCATTTTTCAGAATGTAGTCATTCCAGCAGGAGGCCAATATTGAGCCAATGGTGGGTTTACAGATATCACAGCCAATCCCACGACCATGCTTGTCTATCACCTGGGCAAACGACTTCAGCTCGCCAACCCGTACCAGGTGATAAAGCTCCTGCCGTGAATGGGAAAAGTGCTCACAAATATCTTTTTTGACTTCAACACCCAGTTGAGTCAATTCATGATCCAATACCTGCTTAACCAGCTGGGCACAACCGCCACAACCGGTACCCGCACTGGTTTCAGCCTTGAGAGCAGCGATATCCTGACAGCCTCCGGCAACGGCGCCTGTCAGATCACCTTTACTGACATTAAAACAGGAACATATCTGGGCCGTTTCCGGCAACGCAGCAATCCCCAACCCCGGGCTGGCAGAACCATCACTCTGAGGTAAAATAAGCTCGGCAGGATTGGCGGGTGGTACCATGTCATTCAACATCATCTGCAACAGCGTGCCATAGTCGTCTGCATCCCCGACCAGAACCGCACCCAACACTCTTTTTTTGGTTTTGGATACGACCAGTTTTTTATAAACCTGTTTTTCCTGATCAATAAACTGGTAACTGAGTGAACCTTTGGTATTACCATGAGCGTCACCAATACTGGCCACATCCACACCCATCAATTTGAGTTTTGTACTCATATCAGCACCGGTAAACTGGCTATTGCCCTTGCCGGTTAAATGATCAACAGCCACCTGAGCCATTTGATAACCCGGCGCAACCAGTCCAAAAATCCGGTTTTCCCATAGCGCACACTCGCCAATGGCGTAAATAGATTCATCAGATGTCAGACAGTCATTATTAATAACAATGCCACCACGCTCACCCATGGTAAGTTCAGCCTGTTTAGCCAGTTCATCCCGGGGACGAATACCGGCAGAAAACAGCACAATATCGGTATTCAAAACCTCACCATCAGCAAACTGCATCTGATGTACAGTATCTTCCCCATCAGTAATCAGCCGGGTATTTTTGCCCGTATGAATTTGCACACCCAGCGCTTCGATCTTCTGTCGAAGCATGGCACCACCACCGTCATCCACCTGAACGGCCATCAGGCGTGGTGCAAATTCCACAACATGTGTTTCAAGACCAAGGTCTTTTAATGCCTTAGCCGCTTCCAGTCCCAGCAGACCGCCACCAACCACTGCGCCCACTTTGCTGTTGCCTGCCGCTTTGGCAATGGCTTCCAGATCGTCGATGGTGCGGTAAACAAAACAGTTATCCCGTTCATGCCCCGGCACGGGGGGTACAAAAGGATAAGAGCCGGTTGCCAGCACCAGTTTGTCGTATTGAATGATTCTTTCTTTATTCGTGGTTAATTCACCGGTATCACCATTAATAGCCCTTTTTATAGAAAGAACGGCTTCATTCAGAACCAGATCAATTCCGTTCTCCTGATAAAAGCCTTCAGGCACCATGGAAAGGTCTTCAGCACTGCGTCCATTGAAAAATTCGGTCAGGTGTACACGGTCATAGGCAGGCCGGCTTTCTTCACCAAAAACAACCACCTGATACTGCTCCAGGCCACCAGCGGCCACCAGCTTTTCCATAAAGCTGTGGCCGACCATGCCATTACCGACCACTACCAGGGTTTGTTTCCTGCCCATTTCGGCCCATCCTTCTTAATTATTGTAAAGAGTCAATTCGCTTATCTAGCTCGTCAAACCTCTTAAGCAGCTTTTGTGCCATTTATTATTTCCCTCATGGCTCTCACCGAATAGAAAGCGGTACAAAAAAACAAATACAACAATTGATGAACTAAATCCCTTCTCCCTGATCTATACGGTAACCGGAGTTGACTGTGAGCCTTTACTGTGGACACCAATGCGATTAATTTGTGCACCATTTGCAATCTGAATATGGATGGATCAAATGCCTTCGAGTTTGAATGCGGCCATGCTTTTCACAGAGTCTGCATCCCTCAGCCGACTGCTGGCAGGTACACGTGTCCGGCATCGTCATGTGAGCCTCAAAGACACATGAGCACTCGGATAGAACGCAGGCACACCAGGGGGTTAGCGGAACGATTAGCAGAATATAATATTGCTATCGCGCGCCTTAATCCCATTTCAATAGAAACAATGAGTTACATCTCCTCGGCAGCATCTATCTATTTGGTCAGATACTGGATGGGCTATCCTATCGACCATGATGCAATACTCCGTGGGGCGCTGAATGGTTCAGCAATTGGCACTGCGGCAGGAAGTGCGGTGGAAAATATTACCGGTAGCAGAGTACTCAGAGCTATCGCCGAAACAGGCACTGCGGTTATAACAACCTACGTTTCCGCCAGTTATTATTCGGCTTACACTGATAAACCCATAGAACGATAGAATTCTCGCCCCATAAAAAGCCCTGAGCATTTCCCCCCGCGCCTTTTTGGTGCGCACATTTCAAAGTTTACCTTTATACCTGCCCGTTTCCGAGCTGGCCTGAACCTTGCTTTGCTGTAAAAAACTTCCCATAAAAATCCCCATCAGCCAGTGGACGATTAACCGCCATGAACAACCCGGATCGTTTTAATCTCTTTTCATTTGAAGGTAAAACCAAAATCCTTCACTTATCGTGGATGGCCTTCTTTATTACCTTTGTCGTCTGGTTTAACCATGCGCCTCTGACTCTGATGGTTTCCGAATCTCTGGGACTCACCCGGGAACAGTTGAAAACCATGCTGATTCTGAATGTCGCCCTGACCATTCCAGCCAGAGTCCTGATCGGCATGCTCACCGACCATTTTGGCCCTCGTAAAACCTACTCAGCCTTACTGGCAGTCTGCAGCATTCCCTGTTTTATGTACGCCCTGGCTGACAATTTTACCCAGGCAGCCATTGCCCGTTTTCTGCTGGGAACCATTGGTGCCGGTTTTGTTATTGGAATTCGTATCGTTTCCGAGTGGTTTCCCGCACGTCAGTTGGGCGCGGCTGAAGGCATTTATGGCGGTTGGGGAAACTTTGGTTCAGCGGTTGCCGCCATGAGCCTGCCGGGCCTTGCGGTTTTCTTTGGTGGCGACGATGGCTGGCGCTACGCCGTTGCCCTTACCGGGCTGCTGTCTCTTGGTTTCAGTTTTATCTACTATTTCAATGTAACGGATACGCCAAAAGGCGCCACTTACTTCAAACCCAAAAATATCGGCGGCATGGAAGTCACCTCAAAAGGCGATTTCTTCCTGTTACTGCTGATGAAGATTCCGATGTACGCCGCACTGGCATTACTGGCCTGGAAGCTGTCACCCAACGGCGTCAGCATGTTGTCTTCCGACACGGTCAACGCCCTCTATTTTGTTCTGGTTATTCTCTGTCTGTTTGATTGCTGGAAAGTATGGCAAATTAATAAAGAGATATTCACTACCCCGGTACCCACCATTCACCAATATCAATTCAAACAGGTGGCGGTATTAAATGTCCTGTACTTTGCCACCTTTGGTTCCGAATTAGCCGTGATTTCCATGCTGCCACTGTTTTTCGCCGACACCTTCGGGCTAAGTCCGGTAATGGCCGGACTGGTTGCATCGGCCTACGCCTTCATGAACCTGATGTCCAGACCCGGTGGCGGCATTATCAGTGACCGTTATGGCCGCAAACTGACCCTGCTGATTATGACGGCCGGTTTAGCCGTGGGTTACCTGGTGATGAGTCTCATTGATTCCAGCTGGCCTCTGGCTCTTGCGGTCATTGCCGCCATGACCTGCTCCTTTTTTGTCCAGGCCGGTGAAGGCGCTGTCTTTGCCGCCGTACCATTAATCAAGCGTCGTCTAACTGGACAAATTGCCGGAATGACCGGCGCCTATGGTAATGTGGGTGCCGTCTTCTACCTGACCGTACTTTCAATGGTGAGTTATCAAACCTTTTTCCTGGTGATAGCTGCCACTGCCTGCCTTGGTTTTCTGGTGCTGCTGATGATGGAAGAACCTAAAGGTCAAATGGCCGAAGTGATGCCCGATGGCAGCGTTACCATGATTGATGTGGCATAAGAGAAATAATAAACATGCAGACACCCAGGCTGGAAACCTCCGCTCACTCAATAGCAGGTATCAAACCTGAAAATCAGGATGCCTGGGTCTCTGAAGTACCTGAAAAAACGTCACAGTACATCCATAAAGGAGCACTGCTCGCCATTGCCGATGGTGTCAGTGCCTGCAGTGAAGCCCGTAAAGCCAGTCATACCGCTGTTTCCAGTTTTACTTCCGACTATTACAGCACGCCGGATTCCTGGACTATCCGCCATTCAGCAGCCAAAGTCCTCAACGCCCTCAACCGGTGGCTCTACCAGCAGGGCCATCAGGATCCACGGGAGATGGGTAGCTGGTGTACGACCTTTACAGCGGTGGTCATCAAATCCACCACCGCTCATATCATCCATACCGGAGATTCCAGGGCCTGGCGCTATCGAAACGGTCACCTGGAATGTCTGACGCAGGACCACGTCGCCAGTATGGGAGGACGCCAATTCCTGGGACGAGCCCTGGGAATGAGTCCGGGTATTGAAATTGATTATCGAATGGAGCCTCTGGCAGAAGGCGATATCCTGCTGCTAACCACCGATGGCATTCACGATGTTTTATCAGAGGATGAACTCAGCGAAACACTCCGGAATACTCTTGACCTGAATAGCGACCTGAATAGCGACCTGAATGGTGACCTGAACAGTGCCAGCCAGACACTGGTGGACAGAGCATTGAAACAGGGCAGTACAGACAACCTCAGTTGCGTCATCTGTCGTATCATTCAATTACCCGCTGGTGAGCAGGATGAAAGACTGCAGCAACTGGCTGAACTGCACTTCCCGCCGGAACTCTACCCGGGACAAAGCCTTGATGGCTACCGGGTACTGGAAACCCTGCACGCCAGCAAACGCAGTCAGTTGTATCTTGCGGAAGATAGGGATACAGGGCTTCAGGTTGTTCTGAAAACACCCTCTGTCAACTTTGAAGACGACCCGGATTATCTGGAAGGCTTTGTTCGTGAAGAATGGATTGGCCGTCGTATAAAACACCCATCCATTATGAAAGTCCTCGCGCCAAAACCAGGACGAAAATTTCTATATCATGTCTGTGAGTATATTAAAGGCCAGACACTTCGGGCCTGGATGCAGGATCACCCATGCCCCGAGCTGATTGAAGTCCGGGAGCTGGCACGCCAGATTATCAATGCTGTGCGGGGACTGCACCGACTTCAGGTTCTGCACCAGGATCTCAAACCTGAAAATCTGATGATTGATTCTGATGGCAGAATAAAGCTCATTGATTTTGGGACTGCCCGGGTAGCAGGAGAAATTACTGAGTCCCTGTTTGATGATCAAGGCAGCGTTCCCCAGGGAACCAAAAACTACACGGCACCGGAATACTTTCTTAATGGCTGGGTTGATGAAAGAGCAGATCAGTTCTCAATAGGTGTAATAATCTATGAAATGTTGACCGGCCAGCTCCCCTACCCCGAACAATCTGGCGACAATATTCGTGTGCGTCACTATCAACACATGCAGTATCAACCCGCCATGAACTTACCCGGCTGGATTGATGCCACCCTTGCCAAAGCGACAGCTCCCGACCCGGCCAGGCGCTATACGTCACTTTCCGAGTTCCTCCATGACCTGACCCAGCCAAACCCTCATTTTGAAAAGCCCGCTTTCCAACCATTGATAGAGAAAAAACCATTACTGACCTGGCAGCTCATCAGCTTTCTTTTGCTATGTTTGAATTTGT
>NZ_JAVRMB020000259.1:0-10641 GCF_031844845.1 Endozoicomonas sp. | reverse complement strand
ATACCATTAATGCCAATAGCAGCCAACCCAACACGTTCATGGTTCAGTTGAGAAGTAATTAACCGCCAGCCACCGTTCAACTCACCAATAATCATCAAGGATGGTACACGTACGTTCTCGTAGTAGGTCATATTGGTTCGAACATTACCCACCGTATAAATTGACGCAACGCTGAAACCCGGATCTTTGCAATCCACAATAAACAGAGTGATACCTTTATGCTTTGGCGCCTCTTTATCGGTTCTTGCTGCCAGCAGATATAGTCAGCACCTTCGGCACTGCTGGTATATACCCTGGTGCCATTGATGATGTAATCATCGCCATCTTTTATCGCTGAGGTACCCAGTGACGCAAGATCGGTTCCGGCACCCGGCTCGGTATAGCCAATGGCAAAATGTAGGCCCTTAATTCCTGGCGCAGTTTCTTCTGCTCATCACTCTGGTCCAAAAACATCATCAAGTCCTTTTATTTCCGTAGTCCGTTGTCCGTTGTCCGTTGTCCGAAAAAGCCGGAATCGCTTGCGCTTTTACGGACTACGGACAGCGGACTACGGACAGCGGCTCTCAAACCTATCTCAGCCCAAGTTTCCTGAGGCTATTCGGTGTGAAATACGACAATTGTTTTTTATCCTGATTATACTCAGGCACTCCATTCTCTTCGTTAAGAAGGCTAGCGGCCATGTAATCTCTGGAAATCAGGTCATAATACAATGCAGTACGGCCACCAATACCCGGCAGGTCAAACTGGTTGATGGTATTGATACTGGTGGTTCTCCAGAGCACATCACGGTTGTCGTAATGATCTGCCAGAACGGTCTGCCAGCTGTCTTCATCAATAAACAGGTCACGAGTCTTATAGACGTGACGCTCACCCTCTTTCAGGTCGCCACGAACAACCCAGACCCGGTGCAGCTCATAGCGCATATAGTCAGGATTGGCATGCCCCATAAGCAGGACATCGTCGTAAGTCAGCTCAGGACTTTCAAACTGGTAGTTGTTATAGGGAATATAAACCTCTTTCTTGCCCACCAGCTTCCAGTTGTACTTGTCTGGCGCACCATTAAAGCCCAGAAATGCATCCGTGGTTTGCATATTACCCAGACCCTGAGGGCTATCGTAGTTGATAGTTGGCGCCCTTCTTACCCGACGAAGACCGGGAATATAAGACCAGGCGGAACGGGGCTTCAGCTTGGGATTGACAAACTCATGCACCAGAAAACTCGTGCCTTTTGCACGGCTTGGCTTCAGGGTTTTGGTGACCTGATAAATCCGTGGGTTCTGATCCCCGTTAGCACCAAATGACTCCAGGGTAAGTTTTGGATCAAGGAAAGGACTGTAGGTGACGGTATTTTGCCGACCGTGAAGCCGGGAACCGTTTCGATAGACAACCATCGCCGAATAGTTGCCTTCTGAAGAATAAGCACTGATGCGCATCATCTGGTTCCACAAGGCTTCAATACCGGTTTTTGGCATGGGGAATGGTGTTCCCATAAAGGCATTGACCACCCCATTGCCACCTTCAATCAACTGGGCACGAGTAGCATTCTCATAAACCTGCTGTTCGACAAAGTTGGAATAACGACCATCACGTCGGCTGGGATAGATAGTCATCTTGAAGGTTTCAGGGTAGTTTTTAAACATTGCCCGAGTACCGGGACTCAGTTTGTCTTTATACTGATCCATATTTTCAGCAGTGATGGTAAACAGAGCCTTGTCGTCTTTATAGGGGTCAGGATAGTAGTTGCCACTGCCCTTATACTCAGCAGGTACCTGGAAGTTTGGATTCCAGCCAGGGATGGTTCCTTCGGCATTGCCTGCTCTTTCGGCACCAATGGGAGTCAGTTCATTTTTAAGTTTTTTCGCTTCTTCAGGCGTTACCTGGGCGACAGTCTGTCCTGCAATCAGGGATAAGGCTGTTACACCAATAGCCAGTAAGGATTTTTTTATTTTCATGATTATTTCCTTTGCTGATTCTTTGTTGGCTAATTCTTTTCTGAGTAGTGCGGCCAGATTGTATTGGCCGCCTTATTTTTATTTTATGGGTTAGAAAGCGTATTTGACGTTGAAGGCGAGGTAGTCGCGGTCGGTGTATTGATTGTCTTCAAAGTCACCAAGATAGGCTGTATAAATCAAAGAGGTTTCCAGGTTGCCTTGATAAATCAACTTCCCACCCAGACTGAAACGGTCAGAATTTTCGGTACTGGTAAATTTACCGCCTGCTGAATCGCCCTGAATGTTAGCACTGAACTTAACCGGCACTTCGAAGTTAGTGCCTACCATAACATTGGTGTATTTGAATGTGATGGCTGCACCCATGCCTGAGCCAGTCTTTTCTCCCTTGAGCTCTGATTCTTTATAACCCTGTACACGGTTCATACCGATTTCACCACTAAACATGATGTCATCAGCTAGGGGGGTAACACCAAATGAATGAACTGCAGAAACCTGGGCCTGTAAAATATCTGCAAGCATTGGGGCAGGTTCAGCGGAAGAGTTGTAAACAACAGCACCTTTCCTCATGGAAATTTCACCACCTACGTTCGTGTTACCAATAAGAGTCCCAAAACTGGCACCTATCATTTTAATGTCTTCCTGGTATTCAAGATGATAGCCAGAAGCACCAGCTGCAACCATGGGCTGTTTATCATGATAATTGATATAATAAAGGCCAAGATCCATGCCATTACCAAGCCCTTCAGCAAAGTAATTCAGCCCCACTCCCCATTGGCCACTATCTCTGGCAGCTACGTCGTCAGCCCTATCTAACGGACCATAGTTTGTGTATATCTGCTCTCCTCCAGCATCCAAAAAGTCCGTTAAACTGAAGAAACTACCTGCACCATTAATATCTGTTTTTTCCCACTCCCACTGAGAGTAGGCAGAGACACTCAATTCATTTGTTAAATCAAACTGACCAAATACCTGCCCAACTGGCAGCAGTACGTCTTTGACTTCCACACCTGGTACATTTGCCTTAGTACCATCAGCCGGGCTCATAGCACCACTGACACCAGGGATAAACAATCCCTCTCCCCAGCTGACCATTTGGCGACCAATCCGGAGATTGAGGTTTCGCCCCGCAATATCAAAATCGCCATAAACGAATGCATCCAGTAAGCGAGCATCCTTACCATTTTGATCTTTAGTTCCCTGAGTAAACTCATTATGGGGAGCAGAAACGTTGTTGCTTGTTAACGATTGATTATCATTGGAGTGAAAGTAGACATCATCGTAAAAGGCACTACCGCGAATGAAAGCTCCATAGTTTCTATAAGTCAGAGCAGCTTCTGTAATTATGGAAACCCGGTTAGTTACCATCGCACCTTTTTTAAAATTATTATTACCATCATCTCCATTAATATTGATTGGTACGAGGGCATCCGCATCCGGATCTTCCATCCGCCATGCCGCCGCATAACCAATATTAGTATCCCAATCAACCGTCACTTCATCAGTTGGCTGAAAAGAAAACGCATAAGCACCAGGCATAGCCATTGAAGCGGCTATCGCGGCCGCCATAATAGACTTGCGTGGCAATGTAAAGACAGGCGTTCGTTCTCTGGGTGAGCAACCTGGATTTTTTGTTATTGTTGTGACCATTTCTACCCCCGGGAACAGCAATTGAAAATCAATCCTGTTAAAAATGTTTTTCAACATTTGATTAACAAAATCTCATAATTGTTGCTCTACCTTGTTGTTATTTTTTATTGTTTGGCAGACTACCCGACAACAGTATATGGATGATAAAAATCGCTCAATGACAAAAAACGGCCAAATAAAATAAACAAATTCCGACCCCTCGTTCCTATGCTCCGCGTAGGAATGCATACCCCAAATAAAAATCCCACGCCGAAGCATGGGAGAAGAATACCAGTACGGTATGCATTCCCATGGGGGACCGTGGGAACGAGACTGAATTTTGCTCCTGCCTCCACCTCGTTCCCACGCTTTTAGGCCCTGTGGGTCCTGCGTGGGAATGCATACGGAGCTGCCCGTATAAGGGGAAACCTCTCTTTGCCCGGGTTTCCGGGAGTTTTATGCTGGTTGTTTCATTTGTGCCGGGGTCGGTATGCATTCCCACGGAGGACCGTGGGAACGAGTTCGGAGGGTTTTTCGGCAACCTCGGGGACCGAGGCTAACCATTCAGTCTGGATATTTAATAACCTTCCAGAGTCGCATAACGATCATAATGAAAATGAGCATCACCCAACAGCTGCTGAGCTACCCGGGCCCGCTTCAGGAAAAAGCCAATCTCCAGCTCATCGGTCACGCCAATCCCTCCATGCAACTGAACCGCTTCGTTAGTCACCAGTTCAGCGGTTTCCGAGATTTTGGTTTTGGCAGCGCTGATCAGCGCCGGTGCTTTATCTTTACCTGTTTCCAATGCACTTAATGCATCCATCAGCAGAGATTTGCAAAGTTGAATCTCGGTATACATATGAGCACAGCGATGCTGAAGCCCCTGGAAAGTACCGATCAACACACCAAACTGCTTACGCTCTTTCAGGTAGTCCACCGTGCGTTCAAAAGCTTCCTGAATACCCCCAAAGAGTTCTGCGGCCAGGCAGATTCTGGCTACATCCAGTGCTTTATCCAAAGCACCGAAGCCCTGATTAACCTCACCCAACAAAGCACTGTCAGCGACAGAAACATTATCAAAAGTAATGCGGGCGTAATTCCGACTATCGGTAAGATGTGTTTTGCGAATCGTAACTCCCTGCGCTCCAGCATCAACCAGAAACAGACTTAATCCCTTCTCATCATCCGGCTGACCTGCAGTACGCGCCACCACAACCAACTGATCAGCCACATGACCATCTATTACCAGTGTTTTGTTACCACTGATGGAATAGCAAGCGTCAGTTTTTGTTGCCGTCGTAGTAATGGATACCGGGTTATGGCGAACACCTTCTTCCAGTGCCAGACTGACCAGAAGTTCACCTGCAGCAATAGACGACAATAGCTCTTTTTTCTGGGTTTCATTCCCCGCCTGCAGAATCACGGAACCTGACAGCGCGACAGAAGAGAGGAGCGGAGAGGCCAGCAAAGTACGACCAAACTCCTCCATACAGGCCGCAAGTCCTTTCACGCCAAAATCAAAGCCTCCATAGGCTTCAGGAAATATAATGCCGCCCCAGCCCAGCGCAACCATCTGCCTCCAGATGTCTCTGGAGAATCCAACAGAATCCTCGCTATCCCGAAGTTTCCTGAGACTTTCAACCGGGCTATTTGCCTGCACAAAATCTCTGGCAGTATCTTTCAGGGAACGCTGCTCTTCATTAAATGCTAAAGACATGATTTACCCCCTCTTTCCTGATTTATCCGCCGTATCCGGCAAGCCCAATACCCGCCTGCCAATAATATTCAGCTGAATCTCTGAAGTACCACCGGCAATACTGTGTGTCCTGGATGACAGCCAGTCCCGCGTAAGCTGCAGCTCTGCCTCTGAAAAACCATCACCCGACCAACCCAATGCCTGTTCACCAGCCATTTTCAGAATCAATTCATATTTTCTTTTTTCTTCCTCGGTTCCCACATACTTGAGAATCATGGCCACATTCATATCACCCACACCCTGGGCAAACTCATCCATCATTCTCTGCTGTGTTTTATCCAGAGCACGCTTTTGAATCTCATGACGGGCAATGGATTGACGAAAAACAGGATCCGCCACCTGACCATTTTTCAAACCAACATGTTCAACGGCAATTGACCTTGGCGTTGCACCGGAGGTGCTGGCCGATGACTCCATATCGGACATCATATTCCGTTCAAACTGGAGTACACGCCTGGCAACAGTCCATCCTTTGTTTTCAACACCCAGAACATTTTTTTCAGGGACTCGAACATTATCAAAGAATGTCTGACAGAAATGGGTTTCCCCGGTAATCAGCTCAATAGGCCTGGCATCAACGCCTTCGCTGGCCATATCAAAGAGCAGAAAGGTAATACCTTTATGCTTGGGAACATCGGGATTGGTTCGAACCAGACAGTAAATCCAATCCGAATGATCCGCATAAGATGTCCAGATCTTCGATCCATTGATAACATACTCATCACCATCGGATTCTGCACGACACTGTATACTCGCAAGATCTGAGCCTGCACCAGGCTCTGAATACCCCTGACACCAGCGAATTTCTCCGCGGGCAATCTTTGGAAGGTGTTCTCTCTTCTGCTCTTCAGTACCAAACTCAAGAATGGCCGGACCTGCCATCCAGATGCCCAGATTGACCTGTGGTGCACGACAGTTGAGGCGAGCCATCTCTTCTTTGAAAACCCGGGTCTCTTTTGCAGAAAACCCTGCACCACCATACTCTTTTGGCCAGTCAGGTACGCAGTACCCTTTTTCAACACAACGATCAAACCAGAGTTTTGCGTCTTCCGATGGAAAACGAAGATTACGACCACCCCAGATCTGCTCTTCCTGAGTAACAGGTGTACGCATTGACTCAGGACAGTTGTCGTTAAGCCAGTCACGTATCTCCTGACGAAATTCTGTTAAATCGGACATATTCAGTTTCTCTTTATTCTTGTTCCCACGTACTGAGGTTGTCGCAAAAGGCCTTAAATGCCGATTTATACCACTGCCGTCTTTCCCGCGAAGGAGGGTGTCGCAAAAGGGCAAAACACCCCCCGACCGTCATCCTCGCGAAGGCGGTTGTCGCAAAACCCTCCTCGCTCCCACGCTCTGCGTGGTAGCGCCAGGACCCAACCACAGACGCGATTCCTGTGGTTGGCTATGCATTCCCACGCAGAGCGTGGGAACGAGGTTTCTGGTGGGTTTTGCGACAGCCTCGAAGGCGGGAATCCATCTCGAGAGTGGGAGTCTGTCTCGAGAGTGGGAGTCTGTCTCGAACAGTAGATCCCCGCCTTCGCGGGGATGACGGTTGAGAGTTAACTCCCCCCTTTTGCGACAGCCACTCTCTGATCAACCAGTTTCTGATAGTTTTTCCTGAGCACCGTGACAAATAGAGCATCTGCTTCAACCAGCACGTCATCACCGTTCTTCAGAACTGCCTTCATTGTGGACTTCCGCCCCCTTGTCTCCACAACCCAGGCTTCATATCGTAACTCCGTATGAAGCGGTGTTGGCT
The DNA here is from genome assembly GCF_031844845.1 of Endozoicomonas sp. Lineage (GTDB taxonomy): Bacteria > Pseudomonadota > Gammaproteobacteria > Pseudomonadales > Endozoicomonadaceae > Endozoicomonas. The sequence continues at coordinate 3,545 of NZ_JAVRMB020000259.1, read as the reverse complement.
TCAGGTAACGGAGCGAAAGACTGCCGGTCATGCTGGGCAGTTCCTGACGATGCTGGACAACGCCAAACAACTCATCAAACAGTGCCGCAATGAAACCACCATGAACCAGGCCAGGGCCCCCCTCGAAGGCTTTTCCATAACAGACATGGGCAACTACCGGATCATGTGCTTCTGAAGTCTCAGTAAAATAAGTAACCTCCGAAGCAACCGCATTACAGCAGCCACTGACCGGCGTATAAAGCCCTTGAAGGGTCTTTGCGTTATACCCTAGCTCTGCAGACTCCCCATCGTCACTGGGGGCAAAAACTGCCTGATAAGCACGCTCTGAAAAACCGGAGAGCCGGACATGAGTCAGTTCCAGTTGTTTACACGCTTCAGCCATCGCTTCTTCGGACAGGTCACTACTGACTAGCTGGTCATTAATCGACCGAAGCAACTGGACCAGCTTTAGCTTCTTCTGATGAGGACTCGTGTCGTCTTTCTCCCCGAGCGCATTTATTATCATGATTATTCTCTCAGGCAGTATCAGCCTTCATAGCGATGGCTGATAAAAAAACGACAATTATTGTGGAATTACACTGAAGCCATCGCGAACCGGTACTTTGCTGGCAAAGAACTCACCCAGCGATTTATTAAGAGACTCCTGAGTCCAGGCCTCAGGGCTGTTAAATTGAGCTTCCTCTTTAGGGCTGTCCACAACAACGACCTGCTTGCCCCATACCACAAACACCTGTCCGGAAACGTTACCCGCATCCGGTGACGCAAGATAAGTAACCAGAGGGCTGATATTTTCCGGAGCAAAGGTGTCAAAACCGGCTTCAGGCTTGGCAAACATGGTTGCAGTTACACCCTGATTGGTCATATCCGTACGCGCCCTTGGGCAGATAACGTTAGCGGTCACACCGTAGTTGTACATAACCTGGGCAGCACCCATGGTCATGGCAACAATGCCAGCCTTTGCAGCGGCATAGTTTGGCTGACCTGCTGAACCAAAAAGAAATGCTTCAGAGGAGGTGCTGACCAATCGGCCATAAACAGGGGCACCATCCGCTTTGCACTTCTCACGCCAGTACCTGGTGGCATGACGCATATTCACAAAATGTCCTTTCAAGTGGACACGAACCACCGAATCAAACTCGTCTTCTGTCATATTGAAAATCAGCCGATCACGACAGAACCCGGCGTTGTTAACCAGAATGTTGACATCACCCCAGGTATCCAGTGCCTTTTTGAATAGGGTTTCGGAATCATTCCAATCAGCACAATCACCAAAACAAGCAATTGCCTCACCACCAAAACCTTTAATCTGTTCAACCACTTCCATGGTTGTTTCTTGAGCCTGAGGACTGCCTCCCAGGTCATTTACCACCACTCTTGCGCCTTCTCCAGCCAGATTGAGCGCTTCTGCCCGCCCCAAACCACGACCCGCACCAGTGACGATGGCAACTTTTCCGTCCAGCATTCCATTAGCAGCACTCATAACTTTCCTTCCTGATGTTCTTGTTTTTATTCTCTTCACCACAAATACTGCATGACGATGGTTCGTCACCCTCAGGCTATGAAAGAAAAGCACTTTTAAAAACTTTGTGCCTTTGTGCCTTTGTGCCTTTGTGCCTTTGTGTCTTTGTGGTTCAACGCTTTTCTTTCACGGCAAAGATACAGAGAAAAGCCATGTTTTCCTAAACTCTGTGTTCTCTGTGCCTCTGCGGTGAAACATCTTTTTAAAATACCAGGCGACTCAAAGACGCTCAATAATAGTGCCGGTACCGATAGAGGCACCACAGCACATAGTTATCAATGCCGTATTTTTATCGGTACGCTCCAGTTCATGGAGAGCAGAAACAATCAGTCGTGTACCGGTACTACCCACGGGATGACCAAGGGCGATCGCACCACCATTGACGTTTACTTTATCCATCTCCGGGTTATAAACCTGAGCCCAGGAAAGTACAACTGCTGCAAATGCTTCATTAACCTCAAACAGGTCAATATCACTGAGACTCATACCACTTTTCTTCAATAGTGCTTTTGTGGCATCCACCGGGCCATCAAGCAGGTAGTAAGGATCAGTACCGACCACAACATCCGTTAAAATACGTGCCCGCGGCTTCAGCCCTCTGGCCAGTGCTTCTTCTTTACTCATCCAGAGTACGGCGGCAGCCCCATCGGAAATCGGGGATGAGTTACCTGGCGTATGAATACCGCCTTCAGCCACCGTCCTCAGATTACTGAGACTTGCCATTGTCGTGTCTCGAAAACCCTGATCACGGGTAACGGTTTTGGTTTCGCCGTTCGGTTTTCCATCTTCCCCAAAGCCGGTGCATCAACGGAAATAACTTCCCGGTCAAAATAACCCGCTTCCCAGGCAGCTTTTGCCCGCTGCTGCGACCTGAGCGCAAACTCATCAACATCCTGTCGGGTAATACCGCGATTAGCCGCGATTCTTTCGGCACTGGCAAACTGATCAGGCGTGCTGTCCCAGGGCCAATCCTTTGGCAAAAAGAAGCCCGGACCGTTATAAACATTCATTCCAAGACCAACCCGACTCATGGCTTCAACGCCGCAGGCAACACCAATATCAATGGAGCCACCACGAACCAGAGAGGAAATAAGATGGTTAGCCTGCTGCGCAGAACCACACTGGGCATCAATAGTGGTTGCACCGGCAGACCAGGTATTACCCATGGATAACCAGGCATTTCGTGTAATGTTACCGGCCTGCTCTCCAGCCTGCGTGACACAGCCACCAATCAGCTGTTCAACCTCGCCATACTCCAGACCGGCCTTTTCAACAACAGCCCCCATGGACAGAGCTAACAGCTCCGTGGCATGAAAACCATGAAGATCCCCAACGATCGGTTTACCTCTACCAATGGGGGTACGTAGTGCTTCAACAATGACTGCTTCAGCCATGACTACTCCTTGTTCAACTTTTTATTGTTCTAGTGCAGGAAAGCGTTAGAACCCATACCGACACATTGTCGTCATCCCCGCGCAGGAGGTTGTCGCAAAAGGTCTTAAATACCGATTTATACCACTGTCGTTTTTCCCGCGCAGGTGGGAATCCATCGCAATCAGTGGATCCCCGCCTGCGCGGGAAAGACGGAGGGGGTAGAAATCGGCATTTTCAACCTGTTGCAACTGTTGCAACACCCTCCTTCGCGGGAATGACGGTAGTATGGGTATCAGGGCTTAGCTGCACTAGAGAGTGCTTGTTCTTGTTATTAGCGATCAGTTGAAAAGATAGTGGATGGCAAGCCGTCTATAAATAGCAGAACCTGTCCAAGGTATATGGGCAAAATCAGCCGCTACCGGCCTGAAAAAAAATCCGCCAGGATGCCAACTGAAGCGCAGTCGATCACATTATTTCTACCCCCGTCCCCCGTCTTTCTCGCGAAGGAGGTTGTCGCAAAACCCACCAGGAACCTCGTTCCCACGCTCTGCGTGGGAATGCATAGCCAACCACAGGAATCGTGTCTGTGGTTCGGTCCTGGCGCTACCACGCAGAGCGTGGGAGCGAGGAGGGTTTTGCGACAACCGCCTTC
>NZ_JAVRMB020000258.1:0-4506 GCF_031844845.1 Endozoicomonas sp. | reverse complement strand
TATTGTTAAAGAGGGCTTTGACCGGGATACGGTCTATCGCGTTCTGAGACTGGTGGATATCAGCGAATACAAACGTCGGCAGTCGGCTATTGGGGTGAGAATCACGCCGAGAGGTTTTGGTCGGGATCGCCGTTATCCGATCACCAATGGATGGAGACTTGGGGTTTAGGAATTTCCCGAACCAATTTTCACATAGCTTAAAGCATGATTTGCCACGGAGACACAGAGGCACGGAGTTTTTTAAAGCTTTCCTCCGTGTCTCTGTGTCTCCGTGGCAAAAAAAGAAGCCTCAAGTGAGACTAAGATAGCATTGATGCAGCTTTTCCAGCGAATGGTGCAGCTGCTCTAAAGAGCCGGTGTTATCCACAACATCATCGGCTTTGGCCACTCTCTGTTCCCGCTGGATTTGACTGTTGATGATCTGTCGGGTTTGTTCTTCCGTCATATTATCCCGGGCCATGGTTCTTTCTATTTGAACCTTCTCTGGAACGTCCACCACAAGCACCCGGTCCACCAGTTCATGCTGATTGGTTTCCAGTATCAGGGGAGAAACCAATACCGCATAGATTGATTCAGCATTATTCAGCTCATGGATAATCTGCTCCCGGATCAGCGGGTGCAGAAGCTTTTCAAGCCACTCTCTTTCATTTGCATCATCAAAAATAATGGTTCTCAGCTTTTTGCGATCAAGACTGCCACTGATAAGAATATCTGAGCCATAACGCTGCTCAATTTCAACCAGAGCTGGTTTTCCGGCCTCTACGACCACTCTGGCAGCGATATCGGCATCGACAATAGTAATGCCTTTACTGGCGAAATAATCAGTCACTGCCGTCTTACCACAGCCAATGCCACCGGTAACACCGATGGTCAAAGGTCTTTGGGATAAAGAAGAACCTGTTTTCATCAGCTCAGCCCCGAAAAGGTCAGGTAGGCTTCAATCAGCCTGTCTCCCCAGACCAGGGCGACAAAACCGGCGATGGCCAGGTACGGGCCAAAGGGAATAGGGTTGGATCGTTCCTGACGCTTCATAACGATCAACAGGACAGCGGCAATGGTTCCCACCAGGGAAGAGAGGAGAATGATTAGTGGTAACTTCATCCAGCCCAGCCATGCTCCCAGTGCTGCCAGAAGTTTGAAGTCACCGTACCCCATGCCTTCTTTGCCGGTAAGCAGCTTGAATACCCAGTAAACACTCCACAGGGAGAGATAACCGGCAACGGCTCCCCACAGAGCCTGTTCCAGGCTTACGACGAGACCAAAACTATTAACAATCAGTCCTGCCCAGAGGAGAGGAAGGGTAATATCGTCAGGCAGCAGTTGTGTATCGTAGTCAATCATGGTCAGGGTCAGCAGTGACCAGCCAAGCAGACAGAAAGCAAGGGTATGTAATGTGAAACCGTAGGTCAGGCCGATCACAACGGTCATGACGGCACTGATAATTTCAATGGCTGGGTAGCGAAAAGATATGGCGTTCTTACAGCCAGAACATTTCCCTCTCAGAAACAGATAGCTGATCACCGGAATGTTTTCCCAGGCACGGATTTTGTGCTGGCATGAAGGACAGGTGGAAGCCGGAACCATCAGGTTATAGGCCGGCAGCGGGTCCGGTTCTTTTTCCGGGTGTAAAATGGCTTCGCTTTGCTGCTGCCACTGTCTCTCCATCATGATGGGTAAGCGATGAATCACCACATTAAGAAAGCTGCCGACAATCAGGCCGATGATCGTCAGAACAAAGGCCAGGTAAGGCGTTGAGATCTCAAGAAGTTCAATAACCGGTGACATTTACAGGGTTCCCTGGTGGCATCAGTGTGGTTGGCCAATTCTTTTTCAGCCAACCGCCTGAGAAATTTTAATAGTCCAATATTGGCATGACTGTTCCCTGAATCAAACTCTTGGTTAGAGGGAGGCATCGTTTCTGGATGGTAAATTGTGATCGAACTCCCAAATCTGATCAGCGACCCTGACAGGGCAGACAGTGTTACTGATGTTCAGGAATAGATTCCGGGTTGGGCTGGTCAGATTAAGAATAAATTATTAAACCGAATACTTCGGACAGTTTTTGTCTGGGGATCTCGGGGGCTGTGGTGTTACAGGGTCTTTTTAGACAACTCTTCGATGACCCCGACTTGCTATTAAATGCCAGCGCTTAGTCACAGGCCTTGCCCCACGGGAACTAAGTTCTCGAAAAACTGTCTACATAAAAACAAGATTTTCGGGCTTGGGCTTAAAGAACCTGACTTTGTTATAGGGTCCGGGTTTACGACATCCGTCAATATGGATGCCAATAAATGCACTCCTGAAAAATCTGACCATAAAAAACTCGTGGAATTCAGAGGCTAACCAGATGGTCTGGCGATTTATGCCAACAATTCAGACCCTCCGAAGGGTGTTAACGCCAGAGTTACTGCACACAGTAAAAAACTCAGGTGAACAAATAGTCTTTTCTGTACTCCAATGTGGATATTTACGGTGAAGGAACTACCCATGACCTCAACAAGTCCCATATCATTGGCAAGCATTGTTTCTCAATCAGCCGAAGAGCGTAAACCTAATGAACCTGTTTTTATAAAGAACGGTAGGCGCAAGCTGTGTTTTGGGCGCTGTCCAAGTATAAGAATGGTTGATCAGAAATATCTGTTAGAACGGGCGGAAAATTCTGCAACAGGAAAAAATGAGGCTTTTGGACAAAGCTTTACCATCATTGCTATCCCTGACACAGTCCCCCCCGTTGCGTTGCGGAGGGGCATTGATCCCAACAGTGTAGAGGTGCGCATCGAGCAAAAAAGAGATATCCAGCACTATCAGAATATTTCCCATAAAAATATTGCGCCATTGCTGTGTGTTATTTCAAGCGATAAGCTCGGTCTGCTGGAGGTCTTCCCGCTGTACGATAGCGATCTTTTTGATTATATGTTGCTAAACAGCTATCGATCAGTGGATATCCGGAACTGGATGCGGCAGGTGAGTGAGGCTCTGGAATACTTGCATGAGAAGCGTATTGTTCACTCAGATGTCAAAATAGAAAATATTCTTATCCGGTCGGAAAACGATGAGAAAAAAGTTGCGTTAACAGACTTTGGATGGGCTGGTGAAGTTGGGACGTTTCTGATCTCTGCGACGTCGTATTGTGCGCCGGAAATTTCTTCTTTCTGGTGGAGAGGGGATACTTGTTACCTCCAGCAGGTGACTGATACAGAACTCAGGAAAAGATATGAGAGGGCCGTTGAGAATGATATCTGGTCCCTTGGCTTTGCAATCAGGAAGTTGATCGATTATTTCCACCCTGATGAGGAAAGCATAGCCGTTCGTAATTTCCTTAATGGTCAGGAGCATGGATCGCAAGCGGAAATCAATAAGTTAGTCAATGATCTGGTTGCACGGACAGGTAAAGATCTGGCTGTATCGAAAGAAAAACGGGATGTTGCTTATTGTCAGGTTGCAGATACAGAAGAAGCCCGCACGGAGATACGGGATCTGCTGCTGCTCGCCCAAAACATGATGGCAGCTGATCCGGCTAAAAGACCCGATAATGCAGTTATCAAACGCATGCCGGGAGCCCGACCGGACATGCCAGAAGCAATGCTTCAGTCGTCTGATACCATTTCCGCTTGCTAACGATGAGGCCTTTTGCATTATGAGTTTACCCCTTGTCTTCTGACGGTTTGTTGCTGGCAAGCTGAGTAATAACGGGTATGGTAATGGATGGTTAACCTGTCGCGAGTGATAACCGATTACTTACTGTCATCCGACTCCTCCTTAACGCTGACGCGTGTTTTTCTCGGCCAGTAACCATAAATGTCAACATGCCGATTGCCATTGAGCCATGACCCCAACGGGGATTTCCAGCGTAATGTTTTTTCGCCGTCGTGGAACAGTTCGAAAAAGTCAACGTTCAGTTCAATATCTGTTGCCTCCAGCGGAATATCGTGAAAACTGGCGGAGGAAAAACCGGTAACACTATCATCATCAACCACCTGAAGCCCTCCGGAGTCACGGTATCGAAGTTCCAGGTCCACATAGTACGATCCATGATTATTGATATAAATAGAGAAAGAGGTGATAGGCCTGATCCAGTTGGGTAATACCCGCTCACCATCAATGGAGGCGAAGGTGAAGGCCACGGGGGCCGGGCTGGTGTCCGCAGCAGGATCCGCAGGCCAGATAAAACTGGCGATCTGGCCACTGGTGCTGGTTCGATAATAACCCTGACTTACCTTGTTTATGGACATATAGCTTTGCAGCAACGGTTCATCTGCTGTGATCTTGAATTCTGAGTTTTTGGACTGTGCTCCAATGGACAGGCCGCTCTTGGCATAAATGACACTGGTAATCACGCCAAAGCGCTGGGCAATGCCATCGTATGGGCTGAGCATATTATTGTTGGCGGCGGTGTGCTTTAACAGATCCATATTGGCATTCATGGTATCCACCGGCGTTACCATATACTGATGTTCCGTCAGCTCCCAGTGGGCAAAAATAGAGCCCTGGCTGGAAAATTTCCAG
>NZ_JAVRMB020000257.1:0-9243 GCF_031844845.1 Endozoicomonas sp. | reverse complement strand
GATGAAATCGATATCGCCGTGGCAGGCGGTCTTGAGTCGATCTCCCTGGTGCAGAACAAGCACAAGAATACTTATCGCAATCTATCCAAGGCGGCGATTGCCATGGATCCGGCTGCCTATATCCCAATGATAGAAACGGCTGAACTTGTCTCCGAGCGTTATGGTATTTCCCGTGAAGCTCAGGATGCATACAGTCTTCAGAGTCAGCTGAGAACCGCCAGGGCTCAGAGTGAAGGTCTGTTTGCTGATGAAATTGCTCCCATGACCACGATTAAGAGCATCTTCAATAAAGAGACAAAAGAAGTTACCTATGAAGAAGTGACACTGGCTCAGGATGAGTGTAATCGTGCCAGCACGACGCTGGAAAGTCTTGCGGGTCTGAAACCCGTCTGGAACGATGGCCAATGGGTGCGTGAAGGGCGTTTTATTACTGCTGGTAATGCCTCTCAGCTGTCAGATGGAGCATCCGCTTCTGTATTGATGAGCAGTAAGCTGGCAGAGCAGCGAGGTCTGGAGCCGCTGGGTATTTATCGTGGTCTGGCAGTGGCTGGCTGTGCTTCTGATGAAATGGGCATTGGGCCTGTTTTTGCTATTCCGAAATTGCTGAAGCGTCACGGCCTGAAGATGGACGACATTGGTCTGTGGGAGTTGAATGAAGCGTTTGCCTGTCAGGTGATTTACTCTCGTGATCAGCTGGGTATCCCCAATGAAAACCTCAATGTGAATGGTGGGGCGATCGCGGTTGGTCATCCATTTGGTATGTCCGGTGCCCGTATGGTGGGTCATTCCCTGATTGAAGGTAAGCGTCGGGGTGCTAAATATGTGGTGGTTACCATGTGTATCGGTGGTGGTATGGGCGCTGCCGGGTTGTTTGAAGTGGTGTAAGTTATTTTTTGCCACGGAGGCACAGAGGAAAAGACTTTTCTTTTCTCCGTGCCTCTGTGGCGAATCCTTAATGCCGGGGTGGACGAATAGCCACTCTGGTAATTCAGGCAAGTCTACTGGGAGAATAATAACTATGGTTTCTACAGCCACCATTCGCGAAAAAATGGAGCTTTACGTCCAGCTGGTTAATAAGCGGGATATCGAAGCTATTCTCGCACTGTATGCCGATGAGGCGATGGTGGAAGACCCTGTCGGGGTTGAACCTTTGCAGGGTATTGACGCCATTTCACGATTTTACCGTGAAGGTCTGGGGCAGACTGAAGCCTCTGCTGAGCAGACCGGTGACGTCAGAACTACCATCAGTGGTGAAGGTGCTATTCCATTTCAGGTCAAAGTGACGTTTGAAGGCAGTCCCTGCGTCATCACGGTTATTGATATTATGCAATTTAACGACGATGGCAAAATTACGTCCATGAAGGCCTATTGGAGTCAGGATAACCTGGAGGTACTGGCATGACTCTGGAGGAAAGGGTTAAAAGGCTGGAAGCGCTTGAAGATATCCGGCAGTTAAAGCACCGGTACCTTAATGCCTGTGACCTGAAAGAAGTCGAGTCAATTAAAGATTGTTTTGCTGAAGGTGAGATTCATATCGATTATGGCCCTGTTGGTCTTTTCAAAGATCGTGACAGCTTTACAGGGCTGTTTCAGGAGATGGCCTGCCATGACCATGTAATTGACCTTCACCATGGCGCTAACCCTGAAATAGAAGTGGATGGTGAGCAGGCTACAGCAAGATGGGCGCTGTATTACTTTAATATCAATGGTGATACCGGGGCTACCCGGCAGCTGGGTGGTTTTTATCAGGACGAATATCGTCGTATTGATGGATCGTGGAAGATCGTAAAAACTGTTTTTAAAGCTCACTCCATCAGTGAGTGAAGCGCATTTAAAATCATCAGAAAAATGATGGAATCTGGCTCTCTGAGTACCTTATTGGGAATTGTCCTGAAATAACTTAGCCATTTCAACGAACGCTGCCCGCCGCCCGCTACCCGAAAAAGCCAAGCCGCTTTTGCGGGTAGCGGGCAACGGTCTTTTACAGGTTTCAGTAAAATGTGGATCTTATTTCGGGACAATTTCTTAAAGGGAATATAGCCCTATATTTGTTATTTGAGCAGCATTATACGATGAGGAACATTTTACCTGTTGATGTTGTCCTAAAGTAACTGTCTTAATGTTAGCTCTAAGTCAACTTCAGGTACCCGGTTTGTTACCTCCTTTATCAGATCACTCCTTAATGAGAAAATCAGGGCAATTCCCACCGGAATTTGTATCTTCAGCAGTATTTGTTGGAGGTATGACAGTGAGTGAATTGAATGGAACAGGGCTTGACACCACAAATACACCAATACCCACCACAGTTGATGAGATGAGTATGCCTGATAACTCTGATCTCAATAGTTATCGTGTCTCGATTATTGATAATAAGGCTCAAACCTCTTCAGTTCACAGTCAACGCCAGAGTTCTCAGGCAGATCACCGATCAGTATCAAACTTTACGCAGAAAACGGGATTGGGATACCAGAAGATTCAGCCTGAAACCAGTCACTCTAAAGGTAATGGGGCTTTATGCAATATTCAAACTCATGATCTGAGCAATATTGCTTTTAATGACTCGCAGTACAATTTTTCTGAGGGGAAAGAATCCTGTGGGAAAAAGAATAATAAAATCCGACGGAAGACTGAACCTGTTGATCAAGGCATCAGTAGATTAATGTCGTCAGGCAAGGTAAAAAAGGCTGTGCTCAACTGGACTAAAGGGGAAGATGAACTACTGTTGGAACTGGTTGGAGAGCATGGAACCAAGTGGACAACCATTGCTGAACGTTTTACGTATCGCACAAACAAGAATTGTCGCGAACATTGGTTGAATCACTTTAGTCCAGGTGTAAAAAAAGGTAACTGGACTGCAGCTGAAGATCAGAGAATTGTTATTTTACAACAAAAATATGGTAACCACTGGACGGCAATCGCCGGATTGATGCCAGGGCGGACGAGTATTGCAATTAAAAATCATTGGAACTCAACCTTAAGGGGACAATCTACCAGAGGAAACACCCCTCTGGAGCAAGCGCATGAGCATCAACTGCCTGAGATTGAAGTAGCTCAGAAGCCGCCAGACTCAATACAGGCTAGTTGCTCACTGGAAAAATCAAGAGAAGAAAGTGGAACCGGCAATGTTCAATACACTTCTTCTATTATCACTTTCAATCAGGCTGGCGGTGCTGAAGAGGGCTGCTCAATCTGGCCAGCTCCAACATCCACAGATGGTCAGGCTGATGACGGGGATTGTATGGACGTAAGACAACGTCTATCTCAAGCTGATGATAGCCGGGGTTCACTGAGTTGCCCGGAGGAGCTGGTAGTTAATAGTCCAAAATATTCTATAGCTGATGTGAGTATGCCTCTGTTGAATTTTGACGATTATGATTTTTCAAATTGTTGGGAGGATCTTGAAAATTGTTCACTTTTAAAACCCTTCCTGACGGATTCAGGTGATCAGTTTGGCTGGGATTTTTTATATGAATAATGCCCACTGTCGTTATAGCCAGTCTGCGAATCAACGCGCAGAGTCGTATTGTCCTGCAGGTTTATTTGCGTTGTGATTTTTTGAGTTCTATTTCCTGATTATTGTTATTTTTTAGGGTAACCGGTGATCTCACGGATCGATTTATACAATGGCTGCATGCGCTTATACATCTTTTTATAAACTTCTTTGTATAAACGGTCATACAGTTGCGTCGTGGGTACATCCGGCTCAAACACATCGCCAATGCGGGTCATTTTATCAATGGCTTCGCTGTAGTTTTTATGGATACCAAGGCCAACAAAACAATTGATCGCCGCCCCAAGACCCGACGCCTCAAACGTGTGGGGACGTTCTGCTTCCATACCAAATATATTCGCGGTTAATTGCATCGCGGCATCGCTTTGGGAGCCACCGCCAGAGACTCGTAATCGGGTAATTGGTGTGCCGCTGCGCTTTTCGATCTGCTCTTTGCCAGAACGTAATTCGTAGGCCAGGCCCTCCAGAATTGCCCGATAAATATGCGCGCGCTTATGAACGTCACCAAAACCAATAAATGCACCTTTACCTTCCGGGCCTGGCTGGCGTACGCCAGGTGACCAGTAAGGCTGCATCATCAATCCCATTGACCCCGGAGGCACCTGGTTCAACAATTCATCGAAAAGCTGTTCGGGTTCTACTCCCAGCTCTTTGGCCTTGCGCTGTTCGGCCTGAGCCAATTCATTTTTAAACCAGCTGACCATCCAGAAGCCACGATAAATCATCACTTCGGTGTTGTAGTGCTTTGGCATCGCTGCGGTATAAGGGGGAATAAAGGGAATGGTTTCAAAGTATCGGGTTGTTGTCGTGCTTATGGTCGCCGTGGTGCCAAAACTCAAACAGCCGATATGTGGGTCAATGCCACCCGCTCCCAGCACTTCACAGGCCTTGTCTGATGATGCCGCAATCATCGCTAAACCAATGGGCAGGCCGGTATGCTCAGCGGCCTCGGGTGTGATATGGCCTAACAGCTCTCCGGGTTGCACCAGTTCTGGCAACATGTGTCGTCTGGCAGCCAGCAGTTTCCATTTCAGGTCTCTTTTTCCTGCCCACTTCTGACGACGATAGTCATAAGGCAGATAGCCCGCCACTGAACCACTGGAGTCTTTCATCTCGCCGGTTAGCTGATACGTCAGATAACCGGATAAATTCACATAATGGCGGGTTTTCTGCCATACATCCGGTTGATGCTGCATTATCCAGTTATCACGAGCCTTAGCCCGTAAATCTTCAATAAGACTGGTCAGGCCGGTGACTTTAATCAGCAACCCCCACAGACCTCCAACCGTTTTTTCTGGCTCGGATTTACGCTGATCCATCCATATAATGGCTGGCCTCAACGGTTTTTTATGCTCATCCAGATTAATCATGGTATAGCGCTGAGTAGTCAGCGCCAGACCTTTAATCTGACCGGGCGTTACAATGCCCTGAGCCCATAATGCTTCGCACACTTTTCCAAGGTGCTGCCAATAGTATTCAGGATGTTGTTCTGCCCAGCCGGGGTGCTGTGAAAAATAGGCTTCCAGATCAACTTTGCTTTTGGCGATCTCATTGCCGGCACTATCAAATACCAGTGCACGAATACTTTGCGTGCCATTGTCGATGGCCAGTACATACTCTGAATCACTCACCATACGCTCACTTTTATATTTTTATTATTGAGTATTTTTATTGTGGAATGCTGTAACAGGTATTCCAGATGGATTGATAACGGGTGACTTCCTGCTGCCACTTTTCTTCGGTCCAGCCAAGTTCTTTGCTGCATATGGCCTTGATTTTGTCTTCAAAAATCAAGCCCCCTTGCTCGAGCAACAAGCCCAGGCGGGTGCGGCGTAACAGGAGATCATCCAGGTGAACAATCGCTTCATTTTTTGCAGACCAGCGTAACTCTGCCCACAGGGCACGGGCACCGGGAATAACATCAAGTTCACTCAGCCGGGACTGTTCCAGTAAACGGTCACTGTCCATTCCATAGTGGCCTTTAATCCGTTTCTGCAAATAATCAGGCAGTTGCTTAAACAAAGAACTCGCAGGTTCATGTTGAGTAAACATATCCGCACCTGAGTCGCTAAAATCAACGTCAGGCAGGTACTCTTCAGCAGCCTTTAAAACATCCAGGGCAATCAACCGGAAGGTTGTCAGCTTACCACCACTGATCGTCACCAGACCGTTATCATTCCAGATACTGTGATCACGTTTTTCTTTCGAGGGATTCAGGGCACCAGAACTCACCAGGGGACGAACGCCGGCCCAGGAAGAAATAATATCCTGCTCTTTTAATCCGGCTTTCGGGAATTGGAAGGTGGCGGCTTTCATCAGATATTCCAGCTCATCACGGGACATGGCAACCTCGTGGTTACCGATGTCGCCATTATCCAGATCGGTTGTTCCGATGACGGTTCTGCCTTCCCAGGGGAAAATAAAAATCGGTCGTTTATCCTCAGGGTGCATCGCTGTGTAAGCCTGCGCTACCGGCAATCGCCAGGCTGGCACAACAATATGGCTGCCGCGGGCGGGGCGAATGTTTCGCTCTGACGTCATTTCTCCCCGCAGCTCATCGCCCCAGGCTCCCGTAGCATTAATAACGACTTTCGCTTTCACCGCAATCAGGTCGCCGGTTTCTGCATCTTTAAGTTGAACTCCAATCACCCGGTCGTTCTCTTTAATCAAAGAATCGACACCCACATAATTGATGACGGCTGCACCGTCTTTCTGAGCCTCCCGGAGTACCCTGATAACCAGACGTGAGTCGTCAGTAATAGCGTCCGCAAACTGGGTACCACCGAGCAGGTTATTTTCATTAATCAATGGGCTCAGATATTCAAAATCATTCAGCTTATGAAATTTCCGGTAACGCTTACCGGCAAAAAAATCATAAATTCGCAGTAAAATATTGAAGATAAACGGCCCGGGAAATCCACCTTTATAATGGGCCATCAGAAATCCCATTTGATCAACAAGACCCGGGGCTTCTTTCATCAGACGTTCCCGCTCAGACACCGAATGCATGGTGGTTTTAATATCACCGGAAGCGATATAGCGCAGGCCACCGTGAACCATTTTTGAGGAGCGACTGGAGGTACCCCAGGCGAAATCCTGACGATCCACCACCAGGACTTTCAAGCCACGACGGGCAGCTTCACGGGCAATGCCTGCACCGGTAATCCCACCGCCAGCGACAACGATATCCCATTGTTCGTCTGCATTCTCTTTTATGTGCCTTAGTAATCGATCTCGATTACCAGCCTGCCATGATTGTTGCCACATAATCCGATGCCTTATTCGCCTGGTGCCGGGAAGTGTTAAAACCCATAGCAATATTATTGTTGTCACTCCCGTGAAGGAGGCTGTCGCAAAACCCTCGTTCCCATGCTCCGCGTGGGAATGCATACGGATCTGTCCGTATGTACAGAAACCTCTCCTTGCCCGAATCTGTGGGAGTTTCAGGCTGGTTATTCACTTGTGGCGAGTACGGTATGCATTCCCACGCAGGACCCCCAGGGCCTAAAAGCATGGGAACGAGGTTTCCGGAGGGTTTTGCGACAGCCTCGAAGGCGGGAATGACGGTAGCCTCAGAGCGTGGCAACGAGATCAAACGTCAAAAGTCGTATTTAGCACTGATAGAGAAGTTACGACCAGGCTCGCTGTATCGGTCCAGCCCCGGATTATCTGCAGCAAGACCGCGAACATCATCCCAGAGGTGGTATTTTTTATCGGTGATGTTGAACAGGCCAGCTCTCAGGGTGACATTCTTTGCTGGCAGATAGTACGCGGTCATATCCATCAGACCATAGCCAGCGGGATTAAAGTCACCGTCTTCAACATCGGAGTCACTTTTTCCCTTAACCAGCGTCCAAGCCAGATCACCACCCCAGTTGCCGGAGATATCATCATAGCCCAGACCAATCACACCTGTGAGTGGGGCAACACTGTTTAGAGTCTGCCAACCTTCACCTTCCTGCTTTCCCTTGCCGTCAGCATAAGCCAGAGAAACTTTCAGACTGGTTCCCGCTGGTGCGCTAATCGCTTCATCCAGCCAGAGCTGCCCTTTCAACTCGATGCCTTTGATTTCTGCTTTGGCTATGTTTTCTGCGCGGAAAATACCCCAGTTGTAATAAGTATCTTCATAGGTAACTGTCTCTATAAAATTCTTGTACTGGCTGAAGAAAGCAGCAACTTCAAAGCTGCCTAACCGGTTACCGCCCCTTAGTCCAAACTCAATAGAGTTACTCTCTTCCGGTTTAAGATTCGGATTTGCTTCGTTTTTATATCTGCCTGTTGTGGGTTGAGGATAAGGAATAGTGACTTCTTTCTCATCGGTGTAGTACATATCAAACAGGTCAGGTGCCTTAAAGCCCTGACTAAACTGAGCAAAGGCTGAAAGATCGCTACTCAGGTTGTAGACAGCACCGATGCGTCCGGTTAACTGACTGTCGTTACTGCCCGGCGCCGAATCACCAGAGCCATCATTCATAATGCCATCGGGGTTATAGTCGTAACTGTCAAAGCGAAGTCCGGGTGTAACCAGCAGATGCTCATTGACCTGAATATCATCCTGAATAAACAGTCCGTATGCCAGGTCATCAACCTTCGGTATATAAGCTTTGTCTTCCGTTACTGAGCCGGGTTTGGAAACAAGGTTTCGATTCGAAACGTCTGACTGGCCAATATCCAGCCCATATACTAATTGATGTGAAACGCTGCCATATTCAAAGGCTTTATTAAACTGGGCAGACAGCTTTAAGCTCTCTTCACCATAGTAATAGTCTTTACGCTCATCTCCTTTATTGGGCCGAAAAGTCTCCTGCTGAGAAGAAGAGTCCTGCCAGTCAAACTGCCACCGCAGTTGATCAAAAGCCCGGGCATCGGCCTGCCACTGGTGAAAAATCCCAACTCGCTTACGGACTACCTCATCAGTGCCTGTTACCGGTTCAAAACCGGCTTCACTTTCCGTTTTGAAAACGGCATCAATATCATCCTGAAAATATTCAGCCGTTAAACCAATCCGATGATCTTCGTTTAGCTGGTATTGAAGTTTTCCGAGGACATTATTGCTGGCTGTGTCAGAAGGGTTAGCCTCACCTCTGGCACCACCGATAATATCTTCTCCACCGTAGGTCTCAGTCTCTTTATAATCACGCCGGGTATAAACCATTAAGCTTTCAAGATCACCAGTACGATTCGCCAGCGTCAGTGTTTCTGAAAAACCTTCATTGACACTGGAATAGCCCGCCTTGACTGAACCTGCCGTATCGTCGCCCGCAGCCATAAGGTAATCAGAAGGATCTTTGGTCTGGAATGCCACGATACCACCGATGGCATCACTGCCATATAAACTGGATGCAGGGCCTTTAACTATTTCTACTGCCTTCAATGCTTCAATATCAATCTGGCTGCGCTGGGGCTGCTGAAAGTAATGGCCAGTATCCATTTGTTTTGGCAAATCGACACCGTCGACCATCACCTTGACACGGTTACCTTCCATACCTCGAATATTGAAATCATCTAATCCCCCGCGACTGTTAGTCCCTACAATAACTCCTGGCTCATAACGCATTAAATCTTTGATATTAGTAGCCAGTTGTGCCTCTATCTGCTCTTCACCAATCACTGACACACTTCCAGCGACGTCTTTAAGCTGCTTCTCGGAACGTGCAGCAGTCACCGTCACCTGATTCATCAAAGTCGGCTTTGAGCGAACCTCTTTTTCCTTTTCTGCAACTTCTTCCGCA
>NZ_JAVRMB020000256.1:0-7753 GCF_031844845.1 Endozoicomonas sp. | reverse complement strand
CTGTATAACTATTCATCCCGCTTACTTCCGGTAAGAA
Organism: Endozoicomonas sp.; assembly: GCF_031844845.1. Lineage (GTDB taxonomy): Bacteria > Pseudomonadota > Gammaproteobacteria > Pseudomonadales > Endozoicomonadaceae > Endozoicomonas. The sequence continues at coordinate 7,716 of NZ_JAVRMB020000256.1, read as the reverse complement.
CAGTTACCGGCAGTAAGGAATGATCGAATTTTGTTCGAATGGTCTATAGCCGTTGGTATTACTGGGCTGTAGCCATTTCACCTTAAATTCTGGTATTTTCGGCTGATATTCAGTGTTTATGCACCTGGCCAAGTGGTCAGCCGGTTTTTGACTCTAGGATTTCTGAGTGTGATTCGATGGCCTGGTCCACTTCTATACCACTGGGAGTCTTTTCCATTCGCAACTGGTTTGGCCTGACCGGTATTCCCTGGGTGAAGTTGACGGTCTGGGTGTGCTTCTGGATCTGCTGCTTGGTATTGATCTGCATGGCAGCGTAGTCGCCATCCATCCGGTTGAGCATATCTAGGCACTGTAGTGCCAGCTTGGCATCGTTCGGCCTGCCTTTGTCATCCCGATCTATTGACCATTCGGCCAACTCCCATATTTTGCTCCGCTTTTTCTCCGTGGATATGAGAGTGGACTCCACCCGATCTCGGCATAACTCCCAATAGAATCGGCCTATTGCTGTGGCTGGGTCGTAAATGAACTGCTCAAGCCGTTTAGATACGGCAGCCACATAACCAGCAGCCTCTGTAGCTGCCACTGGGTCGCCATGCTCAAAAAAGTGCCGGGTAAATATAATGTCCTCACGACTTAGCTTTAATGCCGCTTTCGGCAGTTGTTCTTTTAGTTCTTTCACCCATAACGCCCAATTCCCGCAGCTTACAGAAAGATAGCTCCAAATTAACAACCAATCAATTTTACTTATGACGGGTATCAGTTTTTCTGACCGTCAATGATTGACAGTAGAAAATGAACTATGGTACATTAGTCTCAAGTTGGAAGGAGAGCGATACTAATGGAGAGATTGGAACTCAGGAGAGTTAGGGATTCTCTGGGCTACACGCAAGAAAGGATGTCATTCTTATGCGGTGTGCCAGAAAGGACATACAGATATTGGGAAAAGACCTCAGTTCCCGCTTTTGTAATCAGATTTGCAGTGCTACTAGAATATCGGGAGATCCGAAACCTAGTAGAGCAAATTGCCTTAGACGATCTAGCTAGAAAGTCTAAAGCTGAGTAAGAAGGGTTGACCACTGGCTTCCTACAGCCAGTGATCGGCTCAAACAAGTGACCACACTAAAGGAAACTAATCATGAGTACTTCTCAGATTAAAGCATTGCCCCTACAGCAAGCAATCAAAATCGTACCACTGGCGCAACTTCTCGCCATCGTCGGTGCAAATCCTCATTTCGCTTCGGCTCTTACTAAAGCCTATCTGCGAGCCAACAAAGCTAGCTAACACCACTGGCCAGTAGCAATACTGGCCACCTTTGAGGATTGCTCGATGACCACAGAAACCAAGAAGTGCCACGTCTTTGTACGCTACACGAATAGCGATTCTATCCAAACGTGGATGAATCCAATTACTACTAATAATGAAATTCGTGATCATTATCTGCTGAATGCTTCGACCAGGGGATCTTCTGATTCTGATGGGAACTGGTTTGAATACAAAGTACAGGCTAAGAGCGTAATGATTACTCGCTTCGTTGATGACATTGAAACTAACCGCATCGTTTCGGTTGACCGGTTTACACTTGCCTCACTGACCAACTAAGGACACCAGACCATGAAAATGAAAATCATCGTAAAAATGGACAATGCTGCTTTCGATCCAGAAGAAAACCTGCAAGGTGTGGAACTGGCTAGAGTGTTGCGCAAATTGGCCAGCCAGGTTGAGGACGCAACTTTTGAAACAGGTGACCGGTTCCTGGTAGCAGACATCAACGGCAACAAAGCCCTTGATGCCAGAATCGAAGAATAAGACCCACTGGCAGGTGTAAGCCTGCCCCTTAAACCTTTTGAGATATGACCATGACCATTACATTAGCCAGAGATTTCGTCAGAAAAGTTAGATTAGCCGGAAGTGATGAATTGGGAATCATTATTGATTCTGATGCACTGAGACTCATCACTCTAGAATCAGTTCAAATTGGGAATGGTGAAACCAGAACCTTGCTTCACGATGGTAGTGTCCTGATTTCAGATTGCGATTCCATTCGAGTTGCTAAAGAACACGAATAACAACTACTGGCAGGTGTAAACCTGCCCCTTAAACCTTTTGAGATATGACCATGACTACCAAATTAACCGACCTGATCAGATCCACCGTTGTTAAATCCGCACTACTGGCAGAGAAAGACCGCGTTAAAACTCTGTTACCTGCTCGCGGCACTGGTGGATCTATGGACGCATTTCACGCTGCCAACTTCCAACTTGAAGATGACATTGCAAGGGCTTTCTGCGACCAACTAGAATGGAGCAATGTTTGCTACTCATCATTCAACCATGAGATTCGTATTGCCGTCAGTGGTAAACAAGAAGCTATGACCAAGATAAAGATTCTGCGTAAAAACTTCGGGTTTAATCATTTCCATATCTTTGATGGATGTATTGAAGAAGATAAACCAAGCATGATCTTAGAGGCCAATCTGAATAACTGGTTTGAAGATCCAAAAGGCATCAGTAAGCAGATGTACGAAACGATCAAAGTGATTGAAGATTCAATCATGCACGTTCACGCATTTTCTGGGCAAGTATTCCTGAAATTTTCTAATCCTATTGGTGCGCACTGGTTTATGTCCCAATGGAACCAGGACGACAGCAAACAAAAACTGGCTATTCGTAAACCCATGTATACGAACGAACAATACGCTACTGAATTGTTTTATGACGTTGCCTAATTAACATTACCCAGGCAACTGGGCATCTTTTGAGATAGACCATGGACACCTACAAAATGAACATCGAACCTGAATCGTGTTTCATCTTTGCCCAGTTTGATAATGGGGATTCGATCCGCACGTCAATCAATCCCTCCATGTCTGATGACCAAATTTTTGCGCATTACATCGGCAAGTCATTTTCTTTTGCTCGCATTAATAAGCAAGGGAACTTCTGCGAGATCCAAACAAAAGTAACTCGACTGCTAATTACTCGTGAAAATGATTCGTCTTGTTCTGGTGATGAGTTACCGGCACCACCAACTAGCATTACAATCTTTGAACAGGAAGCAATTGCATGAAAACACCAGAAACCAGACATTACCCAACTTCCTGCCTTTCGGCTTATTGTGGCCAGATTGATTGCCGTGGGTGTCGTCTGCAAAGCCAGCTTGATAAGTTCAAAACATGGAAAGAAGAAACTAACGCAGTGAAAGCAGATCCAATCTGGAATCCATCCCTCTATATTGCCACGAGTCGATAACATGAAAACACCACAAGATTCCCAGGCACTGCTCAAAGAATGCGAGGTGGTACTGGCTGCTGCCCAAGATCAGTTAGCAAAGCTGGTCCCTGATTGGCTGTTTGTGGCCAGTGATGAGAATAACGCCGATGATCTGGAAGAATACGAGCAAGTCATGGAATCCATTGAAGCCCTGTTGAGTGCTTTAGCTAAATCCAGATAATTAACACTGGCAGTACTAACTCAGGAATTATATGATTCCACCGGTGGCGACTAGCCGCAACTGATCCAGCAGTGACTACTGGATGACGAGGACAATATGAAAAAACTATCTATGACTGAATTTCAGGCTCTGGTAAATAACGAATCATGGACGCGTGATCATCAAACCGTTGATATAGCCGACAGAAATATTGTTGAACGTGAGCATTACGATACCGATGGTGATTACACAGTTGAAGAAATAGAACACGTATTTGGATACGCCCTGCTTAAATTAACACTCGGTTCTCTTGAAATAGATTACTGTGAGGCATTCCAGTACAACCACTGCGAGCCTGATTCGTTCGAAACCTATCCCAGTGACAACCCCACACTGACATTTTATGAATTTTTTGTCATTGATGAGGATGGCGATGAAATTGATGCCAGCGAACTGGTCTCCGAGTTATCAAGCGAATTTACCAGCATTGATTACTCAGGACTTGAGATAGAACAAACCACTGACATTGACGTAGACACTGACGGGAATAGCACCATGGAAACTATTACAGTTCGCGTAGATAACCAGCCTGACATTCGATTCATTGGTGAGTGCCTTGGATCAACTTCCAGTTCATCTAATAACGCTTCTGGCAGTAACTACAGCGGTGAAACTGGACGCTGGGCAGAACTGGCAGTGTATAAGACCAAAAGCGGGAAATACATCTGCGAACAGATTGGCCGGACTCAGTGGCAAGGCGAGAAAGATCGTTTTTCAGGTGCCGTCTGTGAAACGCTGGCAGATGTCCAGGCGTTCTTTGGGCATCGCTGGCTGGCTAAGGATCTCTATAACGATGCACAGATAGATTCAGCTATCGACATCGAATAACCTCCCCAGGTAATAAAAACCCACTGGCGTGCAGTGGGTTTTTTACTGTCTGGCCATCGTAAACGCTCTATACATCCCTGACTGATATCTAAGATATCCTCCTGCTTCGCAAATCTTACCCTATGCCAATGTATTACCCTATCTCTGTTAATCGCTGTGAGTGCGTTTAAAATGGCTCTCATCGGGTCATTTTTTAATCGGCTGTTTGATTAGTGTCCAATTGTGTCAATTTATTGACGTTTTTTAGGCTGATCTGGCCATTGTTGACGCACCGGTTACGGCTCTGATTCCAGCAAAATTTTGGTGGCTTTTTGCAGAGCTCCCACTCTCATTTCTTCCAGTGCCGCATTGATCCGTCTTCGCTTCCTTGTGGCTGACATCGGATAGTAATACCGATCCGTTGGTCCCCACTGTCTGCGTCGGAAAAGATTAGTATTCCATGCCGTCGATAAGACGACCAGTGACGCGAAAGTCTGGTTGCAGTTGTTGACCTGTAGTTTTGCGTTTCTTGTGACCAGTTGCGTCAGTGGTGTGAAAATCTGGATGGCCAGCTGGGTATCTGTCGCTATCTGGAATTGCTGATAGAACAACTGGATTACCTTAAAATCGGTGCCGTTGAGATTGACCAGCAGTTTTCTGCGTATGAAAGCTGACTCGGCTATGCGTTCTTCGGTCGTGAGATCATCGCTGTAATTGGTTCCACTGGGCAGCTTGCTGTTGAGCTTTTCCAAAGGCGTGCGGTTGCGAATCTGGCGGTCCGGATTGAATGCTCGGAATAACTGATGTTCAGTTTCACCGTTGGGCAGGTACCCAGTAACGGGTGGTTCTGTCGGTTCTGTTGGTTCTGTCGGTTCCATTGGTTGACACAACATCACATAGTCACCAGATCGGGATCCTTCAGTATCTGGATAAACAACGGCAATCCCATGGATATGCAATTTTTCGGATCCTCCCAGGGAAGTGCTTTCGACAGCGGCAGCATGGCTGTCCAGTCCTCCCTGTCTGGACGATAAAACAACACGGGGATTTTATTGATGTCCATCGCCTGGCGGTGTGCCTGTTTCCACCACGTTTTGATGTCGCCAGGTTTTGCGCTTTGGTGGCGTTTCACTTCGATGGCCATTTGATCGAGCCTTTCCGCTTCCAGCGAATCCATACTGCTGACCACTAAATCGTGGCCACCATCTCTGGTTTGGCTGAGATTTCTGGTCAGGCATTGATGCCCAAGTTGTTCATTGATCAGGCTGGCCAGTTCCAGTTCTCCTGATTTTCCCTTCGTTCTTCCATTGGTTGGCATTGGTCTATAGTCCACGGGTTATTGTTGCCACAAGTATACCCAGCCGACCGGATTTGGCTGACCAAGCGACAATATGTTATGGAATTTCTGCTATTCGTAACAGGAACAAAATTTCATAACGGGTACACTTCAGCCCTACTCCCACAAAGGCTGTCCAGTTGTACCCATTGTTCCTATTCTTTTTGTTAATCGGTTTTTTAGATTTTCCACACACGGCTGGACTCTATACGCACGCGTTTATCTATTCTTTTTATAAATATAAGGGTAGAGAGTAATCGGAACAACTGGAACATCCGGACAACACTGATGGGAGTAGGCGTCCAGTGTTCCTGTTACGTTAGGTTGTTCCGCTTATAATGGGTACAAAAGTGGTTTTAAGCAGGTAATTCTTTTTGTGGTCATCGCTTGTGCTGGTTCTGGTTATAAAGAGGCGTGTTAAATCGGGGTTAGAAAAGGGAACTGCGGGAGGCACCCGCACCCCAAAAAAGAGGGTGCGGGTGTGGAATTTCAAGTTCGTAATAGGCACAATCTAAAAACTATGCTTCTTTAGACTCCCAGGTTATAACGGAACCGGACAGAACATTTTCTTCAAAAAGATTTCGACTATTTTCCAGATCCTTAAAATAATATTCCCAACTTAATGCGTTGCCTGTTCTGGTGCGTTTCCGGGTGCCACCAATCTTACTGATGACTTTTCCCAGCTTCCTGCCAATATCCCCGTGGAACTTGATCCGCTTTTTATCGAGCCATTCTTGGAACCACGTTCGCACCGCCGAGGTTTCAGTATTGGATGCCCAGCCACCATTTAAAATGAAACTGCCATACATTAACGCCTCATAGACAAATGCCTGTTGTGGTTCCAAGTTGTTAATCTTGCCTTCGGTCAGGTATCCGGTTTGTGGGATGTCCATCGGCAGGAACTGACTAATGTCACGTTGCTGGAACAGATACAGCAGCTTATCGGCCAGCCCGTTATCAATGGCAGCCACCAGTTTCCCGAAATACTCAAGATCCTGCTTGTGGCAAGTACTCAGTTCCAGTACCACATAACGACGCTCATCGGTGGCAAACCGGATAGCGTGATCACTGTTAGTGGCCATGATCACCCGTATAAAGTTCCGTTGGTTATAGGCGTCAATGCCTTTCGGCTCAATACTGGAAGACGTTTCGCTGATTAATGCCCGTAAAATTCCACAATCCTTTTCTGAATGGAAAGCAGCCTCATCAGCAAACACCAATGTGCGGTTTTCCATGATCTTGTTGTGCTTGCCAGACACCGCGCCCGGTTTTTCTATATATAAGCCATGGACACCCAGTATTCTTAATAGGGGCTTCAAGGCCACGTTCTTGCCAGTACCTTGCCCTCCCTTCAATATGATGGCCGTCTGCGGCTTCTCCCATGGCTTCTGAATCAGGTGTGCAAACCAGTTCATCAAGTACTGGTAAGCCACATCATCGTCCCGGCATACCACGGTGCGCATGTGATACAGCCATCGCTTAACGTCCGGGTCTGCCTTGGTACACAGCATCGGTTCCACGGCAAAGCCGCGATAAAAATTCAGTTTGCCATCGTGCATCGGTGGCCAGTCCTCGCTTAATTTTGGATAAAAGGTACTGCACGGCACAAAGTTGGCATTCTGACTGGTCAGCCACACCTGTGCAGGCGGCGCAAACTTCACTTTCTTTTTGCCCTTGTTGTCTTCCTCCTCGCTGATTGGTATCGGTTGCTCATGGATCAACATTTCCCGGAAGTCCTTAAAGGTCATGTACTTCCAGGCATACTGTTGATACTCGTCGTCCAGTTCCAACTTCATAATCAGATTACTGGTACTGATCCGGCTGTGAACAAACACTTTGTTATACCGGCCCACCAAGGCATCAATGCCCTCCCGGATCGCATTGCTTAGTGCTACCTGATCATTAATAGGCACCGGCTCACAGTCCGGCACCACGGTTAATGCTGGCGGTGACTCCATCTGATTATTTTTTTTCTGGTCACCCTTCTCAGCCAGCGTCGTCTGGTCTACCTTTACAGGGATCATTGATGTTGATTGTTGCTTTGCTTTTTGCACTACCACAGGTCGTTGGAATTGATACCCGG
>NZ_JAVRMB020000255.1:0-8037 GCF_031844845.1 Endozoicomonas sp. | reverse complement strand
AGCATGAGATTGGCAAGAGAAACACTCAGAAAATTGAACGTAAGAATTTGAATTTCAGAACATGGATCAAACGGTTAGCGAGAAAGAGTATATGCTTTTCCAAGCTTGAGAAGATGCACGATATTGTCATTGGATTACTGGTTAACGCGCTTGAATTTGGGGTAGATATTTATGCTTGACCACACATTTGGCCCACTACCGGAAAAACGTGCAAATTTGATGTTAAACGACGAAGGCTGAAAACTGCGACTGCGGGTAATACAAAAAAGCCCCTATACGTAGGCTCAAATACAACAAAACCCCAACGACAAATGTCGCTAGGGTTTCAATGTATGGCGGACCGGACGGGGCTCGAACCCGCGACCTCCGGCGTGACAGGCCGGCATTCTAACCAACTGAACTACCAGTCCGCTGTCTAGCACCTGGTTTCCAGTATCAGGAAACCAGTATCTAGATTGGTGGGTGATGACGGGATCGAACCGCCGACATTCTGCGTGTAAAGCAGACGCTCTCCCAGCTGAGCTAATCACCCAAAACTTCTAAAACGTCACAATGCTATCTATTGCAAGAATATCGCAAGATAGTGGCGGACCGGACGGGACTCGAACCCGCGACCTCCGGCGTGACAGGCCGGCATTCTAACCAACTGAACTACCAGTCCGCAAAACTTTTCTGCCTGAAATCACAAACAGGAAAATCATTTTTCTGTCACCATTAATGACAGCAGGAGAAAGACATTACCAGAACTTCCACCCGGGTCAACCATTAGCTGATGCCAACCGTTCAACCCGACTTATCAACAAATTTATATGGCGGACCGGACGGGGCTCGAACCCGCGACCTCCGGCGTGACAGGCCGGCATTCTAACCAACTGAACTACCAGTCCGCTGCTTTCCAACACCTTTATAAGGTATCGGGAACCTGGTGGGTGATGACGGGATCGAACCGCCGACATTCTGCGTGTAAAGCAGACGCTCTCCCAGCTGAGCTAATCACCCTGACCATTGACTGAAAGAAGCGGCGTCTGTCCCCCCTCTCAACAACGCGGCGAATTATAAGCAGCTAACCCTTTGATACGCAACCGCTATTAGATACTTTTTTTCATTGCCACTTTTTCTTTATTCACTCTGGCTGCTATTTTCTGGTCAGGGTTTGCTACCATGTAGCCTTTCCCTATGACCATGAACTCAGTGATAGCCATGAATTCATGGTCATAAATAGCCATGAGCCGGAAGCGCAGCCCAGAACATGGACATAGCTGTACTTCCCATCAACAGGATTCTAGAACGATCATGTGGTTCACAAACCTTATCTTTTACCGCTTTACCCAGCCTTTTAAAGTCACCACTGAAGAGCTGGAGGAAAAACTGAAACAAAAACGCTTCCGCAGTTGTGGCAGTCAGGACATGAGCACCTACGGCTGGGTGCCTCCTTTAGGTAAGCATGGTGACCTGCTGACTCATGCCGCCAGCGGTTTTGTGATGATCACGGCCCGTAAGGAAGAAAAAATCCTGCCCGCCAGTGTTATCCGGGAGGCGGTTGAAGAACGCGCTGAACAAATAGAGCAGGAACAGGATCGCCAGGTTTTCAGCAAAGAAAAAAAAGCATTAAAAGACGATGTTCTTATGGAGCTGCTACCCAAAGCATTTACCCGTTGTCAGAATACCTTTGCTTACATCGATTCTGCCAACGGTTGGCTGGTGGTGGATGCCTCCTCATTTAAAAAGGCAGAAGAGCTTACCTCCTGCCTTCGTGAATGCCTGGGAAGCCTGCCGGTGGTTAACCCACCACTGAAAAACATGCCTTCTTATGCCATGACCCGCTGGCTGGCACAGGAAATCCCACTGCCCGATAAACTGGTGCTGGGCAATGAATGTGAGTTACGGGAACCCGGTGATGAGGGTGGCCAGGTCAAGGTCAGCAAACAGGAACTGGTTGGTGAAGAGGTTGATGTCCACCTGCAGGCGGGTAAGCAGGTGAGTAAAATGGCGCTGATCTGGAATGACGCCCTGAGCTTTGTTCTGGGAGATGATCTGGTCATTCGCAAACTGAAGTTTACGGACTCCATTCAGGAGCAGCTTGATGAAGTGAATGCCGATACGGCAGCCGAGCAGTTTGATGCTGACTTCTCACTGATGACTCTGACACTGCAGCAGATGCTTGATGAACTGATGGACTATCTGGGTGGAATGAGTGAAGAAGCCCTGGAAAGAAGCGAGATAGCCAGCTTCTCGATAGAAGTTCCGGAAAAAGAAACAGCTTAAGACCTGGAACCACGAAGGTCACGAAGAGCACAAAGAAAAGATTTTTAACTTCGTGCTCTTCGTGCTCTTCGTGGTTCAAATATCAATGCATCAAACCAAACAGCTTGACGCGATAACGTTTGGCGATGGAGTCACCCTGCCCCAACTGATCAAATACTGTCAACATCAGCAATCTGGCACCATCTTCACGAAATTCACGATCACGACGAACAATGGTTAACAGCTGTTCCAGAGCCTCTTCACTCTCATCAGCAATAACAAGGCGAATGGCTAACTGATAACGGGCTTCATGATCATTGTCATCTTCAGCCAGTCGAGCCTCCAGCTCATTCCGAACCGGCGCATCCGCCACCATTTCATAAAATGATAATTTCGCCTTCGGCTGAGCAATACCTTCAGCATCAACCGGTAGCACTGACATCAGTTGCCGGGCTTCATCTATACGCCCCAATTCCAGCAGCAAATTAACCTGAAGCACCTGTAATGCATGATTATCAGGTTCATCCCTGAGAATATTCTGAAGCATATCCAGAGCCTGCCCGGCCTCTCCCTCAGCCATCAACGCTTCAACCTGCTGGCGGATCATGTCCGCCGGGCTCATGGTCAATGGGTCCAGCACTTCACGGAGAACATCCTCCGTCTGGGGACCACTAAACACCTGAACCGGCTTCCCCTTATGCAGAATAACCTGTCCCGGCAGTGCTCTTACCTGTAACTGATTGACCAGCTGCTGCGCCAGCGCCTGTTCTTTCTCAGCCTGAACCCTGGCCAGGATCAATTTGCCCTGATAAGTAGCGACAAGGCTTTCCAGAATGCTCAGCTGCTGTGAACAGACAGGATCACTTTCCATACCTATATAAAGAAGAACCGGCTGTTCTACCGATTGCTGCAGTACTTCCTGGATATTCGCTTCGGTAACATCCACCACGAAGCTCTGTTCATTCATCACATTAACCACCTTGAAAATCCTGCTGACACAATACTGCACTTATGTATGGGTGTAACTATCAGAGTGCAACTCTAAATCATCGGAGAATGATAATAACACCCGCCCGGAACAGTAAGGCTTCTATCACTTTTTTTGCCTTCAACTTTCTCAAAAATACTGCCTGAAAAGCGATGTGATTAACCACTTCGCCGCCAACCCTGAGAACCCTGCTCCGACAGCATCACCTGTTTCTTTAAGAATATCTTGGAATTAATAGCATTTTGTACAAAGGACGAACATCTGACAGTGTTTAATTTTGATTTACCCACAGAATCTGTGGATAAGTTTGTGGATGACCCAACACAACGTGTCACAAAGACCGATGTTTACTACCCCTTTATCAAACTGATCATTTTTTGATCTATTTTTTTATCATATTTTTCAATGACTTAGGATAACTACTTACAAAATCAGTAACTTATGACGCCAGAAAAAAAACCCTCGTCAATAGCTTGACATTTGTGCATAAAAATATTGACAAAACCCTGCAGCCAAGGGTTTCAAGGAGGCAGTCGCTCAATTCCACCCTCTACGGCTAATAACCAACAGTTATTAAGAGAATAAGCCTGTTTTACCGCCTTCAGGCAATCAGCAGAACGGACAGCAAAGCCATTCGCCTGTTTTTCCTGTACAGCCAATTAGGGTTATTTGCTATTATTCCGGCTCTGAATATCCATGGTCGTTGGACACAAATACTCATGACGATGGTTCGTCACCCTCAGGCTATGAAAGAAAAGCACTTTTAAAAACTTTGTGCCTTTGTGTCTTTGTGGTTCAACGCTTTTCTTTCACGGCAAACCGACAATTCAAACCTCCGGGAATATAAACAGGGAGCTGCAATGAGTCTTACTGATAAGGTATTAGCCGTTAACAACGATCTGCCGATTCGAACCCATCTTCCCATTCATTCGGGCAAAGTCCGCTCAGTCTACTGGCTAACCGAGTCCGACAGTCGGCGCCTTATAAAAGAAAGAGCATACGATGTGGCCTCGGATGCGCCCTTGGCGATCATGGTGATCTCCGACCGCATCAGTGCATTTGATTGCATCTGGCATGGAGAAGGAGGCCTGAAAGGCGTTCCGGGAAAAGGTGCGGCACTTAATGCCATTTCCAACCACTGGTTCCACTTATTCAAAGAACACGGCCTTGCGCAAAGCCATATCCTGGATATCCCTCATCCCCTGGTATGGATTGTACAAAAAGCCCGGCCCGTCATGGTTGAAGCCATCAGTCGCCAATACATTACCGGCTCCATGTGGCGTTCATACAGTAGGGGGGAACGTGAGTTCTGTGGTATCCGCCTGCCGGAAGGTCTGAAACAGGACCAGAAGCTGCCGGAAATCCTGATTACCCCGTCCACTAAAGGCATTTTAAAGGGCATCCCCGGGGTTCCAGAGGCAGACGATGTCAATATTACCCGCCAGAACCTCGACGATAATTTTGTTGCCTTCAACTTCCGCTGCGCGGAAGATATTGATCGCTATGAAGCCCTTTTAAAAGAAGGTTTTGAGCTCATCAGCAAAGAGCTTGCCGATCTCGACCAGATATTCGTCGACACGAAATTTGAATTTGGCTACGTCACCGACGCCAGCGGTCAGGAGAAACTGATTTATATGGATGAAGTGGGTACTCCGGACTCATCCAGAATCTGGGACGGAGAAGCTTATCGACGGGGTAAAGTCATTGAAAACTCAAAAGAGAGCTTCAGACAGTTCCTGCTCAACCATTTCCCGGACCCGGACATCCTGCTCAACAAGAACAGAATGCCTGAACGCGAAAGCCTGGCACGGGACAATGCACTGCCAGAAAGTGCATTTATGGCACTTTCAAAAACCTATACAGACATTGCTGAAAAAATTACCGGCCAGCCATTGATACTGTCAGAAAACCCGAAGTCTGAGATTATTGAAATACTGAAAAGCGAATATGGATTAATTGATGATTAATCCATTATTAAGGACATAAAAAAGCAGGCTAACGCCTGCTTTTTTTATTGAAGATTATCCTGTATCACCTTGAGAAGACGATTGCTCACATCCACAGATGCCGATGTGTTCACGTCTTTCTCTACCGACAACTGAACCACTTCAGAGTAGTTACTGACTCGTACTGTCAGCGTCTTCCCTTCATCAGAAACGTCACTTTCCTCTTCATCATCGCTAAACCAACCTGACCAGAAACTCTTTTTCTTTTCGGACTGCTGCAACTGAGGAACACCATCCGCCAGATAAAAGAGTCCCGCAGAACGGTTGCGATCCACCACCTTAAGACCTGCCGTATCCAAAGCACTGGAAACAGCATCCCACACCCTCGCATAAGAGAGGCCACGAACAGTTAGTACTGGATTACCATTACCATCCCGTCCCAGCTCTGCCAGTGCGCCTACATCAAGACTCTGCGCCTGAAGGGATATTGATGATTTAGCTTCACTTCTGGCCAGGAACACCAGCAGTTCAGCCAGCACCCCATTATCCAGACGGTTGCTGCGCTCACCAAGATTATCCCATTGCAGCGAGGAAGCAGACTCTTTCCCCTTTTTAGCGAGGGGACGCCCCTGATGAGAAACATGCACTTCTGTGGATCGGTCCTTCAACCCACTGCGCACTTCAAAGCGAAAGCGGTCTTCCATGGGATCAAGGTCATCGACACCAAATAATTTACCCAGTGTTCGATACATCACACCGTGTTCTTTATCTTTCCCAAAATCATTCCAGTCCGTTTCAATAACCCCTTTGACCGGATTTTTCGTGGTAATGCCAACACCCAGCTCATCAATGTAGGCCAACACACCCGGCCAGACTTCTGCCGGCCCCCGGTCAACAGACAACCACTCCTGAGTACCATTACGCTCCAGGCTATAGTTATCCCCCTCTTTCATCATCAATCTCTGAGATGGCCGTGGAACCTCAAAATCCCTGGACAGATTCTCACTGGACTGGCTGATTTCAGGAATCACCAGAATATCACCCAGCTCACGGGACTGGGTATTCTCAGGCAGCTTAACCGGCACTGAGGCCTGCGCTTCGGTATAATCCCCGGCCCGATCCCGTATATAGCCCTCCTGACCAAAAGGATTGGCACAACCTGTCAGGGCTACCACACCGATAACCATCGTCAGGCTCTTTATAGCTCGAAGGCTCAACCGGGTGTGCCTCTTCAATCCACTTATCCTTTGACCTGAGACCATCAAATCAACCCCGCCTTTTGCAGTGCACTTCTAACATCCGAGTGATAACACTCCGAGAAGGGAGTCAATGGCAAACGAATACCGCCCTTGATCACCCCCATTTCCTTTAACGCCCACTTTACCGGAATCGGATTCGCCTCCAGAAAGAGCTTACTGCTTAATGCTTCTATACGTGCATTAAGCGCTTCCGCACTACTACGATCACCGGCAATGGCAGCCACGCACAATTCATGCATTAGCTTTGGCGCCACATTATTAACCACAGAGATAACACCGTTGGCGCCCTGCAGCATTAACTCCATACCCGTGGCGTCATCACCCGAGTAGATAGCAAAATCATCACCACACAGCTCACGAATCTGCCTGCCACGCTCAACAATACCCGTTGCTTCCTTAACACCGACAATATTATCCAGCGGACTGAGTCGGCCAATGGTCTCTGGCAACAGGTCCACCGCCGTTCGACCCGGTACATTATAGAGAATCTGGGGAATGGCAACCGACTCGGCTACGGTTTTGTAATGAAGGTAGAGCCCTTCCTGAGTCGGCTTATTGTAGTACGGAGTTACCAGCAGGCAGGCGTCAACACCGAGCGCCTTGGCTTCTGCACTCAGGTGAACTGCCTCGGCGGTAGAGTTAGCACCAGTACCGGCAATCACAGGAATCCGGCCATTAACCTGATCCACCATTCGTTTAATGGCTTCACAATGCTCCTGCACCGTCAGAGTAGCTGACTCTCCCGTGGTACCGACCACGACAATCCCATCTGTTCCCTGGTCAATATGATGCTCAACTAGCGCATGCATACTCTCCCAGTCCAGCTCACCATTACCATACATGGGGGTAACAATTGCCACCAGGCTCCCGGTAATCATCAGTTCACTCCTAAAGGCAAAATCTTGCGTAATGTTACTGATGCCCCTTTATATTCACAAGGCCGAAATCCATCCATGGGCCGGCTCCTGCCAGAAATAGCCATAATTGTTGGAAACCACCTCCCGAACCTGCCTTTTGGTCAGCGATGGTTTAAACTATTCCTCTGAATTAAATAATGACTAATGAGAACGACTAAGGATAAAACATGAGCGTAACTCTGGGCCAACCCGTTCCTGACTTTACTGGCCAGGCAACCAGTAACACTACGGTTAAACTCTCTGAACTCAAAGGCCGCAAAGTCGTACTGTTTTTCTACCCAAAAGACAATACACCCGGCTGCACCAGCGAGGGACAGGCATTCAGAGACCTTTATAAGGAGTTTCAGGCATCAGACACCCTGGTTTTTGGGGTATCCAAAGATGGTATGAAGGATCATGACAACTTCCGGGCCAAACATGAGTTCCCTTTCGAACTGATATCAGACACCGATGAAACCCTGTGCAAACTGTTTGATGTTATCAAGCTCAAGCAGATGTATGGCAAGGAGTACATGGGTATTGAACGCAGCACATTCCTGATCGACAGTAATGGCACCCTCCAGCACGAGTGGCGCAAGGTTCGTATCAAAGGCCATGTTGACGATGTGTTGCAGGCAGCTCAGATGGTCGATACAGAGGCTCCTGTTTCGACTCCGGCTCCTACTCCGGCTGTGACTGAGACT
>NZ_JAVRMB020000254.1:0-36922 GCF_031844845.1 Endozoicomonas sp. | reverse complement strand
CGCAAAGAGATGGCCGGTTGAACCTATGTTTCATCAACTCAAACACGCTTTCGGCTGCTGTCACTTGTGGCAACAAAAGTTGAGAACGCTTCTGCGATGGATGCATTTGAAAATGGCAGGCTATGCATTATTACAGTTGTTAACCGTCTGCAAAAATCAGGCATGCCTGAATATTTCCCGGATACCCTGGAGAGATCCGGATACAACGACCGCTGGCATGATGAGAATCGCCCTATCAAGAATTATCCCGAGGTTCCCTATTCGTAAGGGCTGGAACCGATATAGCAAAAAATATGAGTTCGATTTTTGTGAACTGAACGATCAGTCAATACCTGATAAGTCGGAAGCCGCATAAACAAAGGGTTTCAGACAAAAATTGGTAATAAAAACGAACTTGAAAAAAGAGTTCGTCGATATTGGCTTTTTGTTTTTTAGAAAACTAACCAAGCATTCGTTTTATATAAAATCTAAAGTCGAGGATTCCTGAAAAGCCCGGATTTTCTGGTCTCTTCACTCTATCTGGAGAAGCCGGAACGCATTGAAGCACTGTTAATGGTGATGACACTGTGCCTGATGGTCTATGCTGCTATCCAGCACGGTATAAGGCATGAACTGAAAAAGCAAAGTCGGTTCTTTCCAAACCAGAAGAAAAAGGCCTGCCAGAACCCTACGGCAAGATGGGTATTCTCCTGCTTTCAGGGAATTAATGTATTAACGGTCAATAATCAGGAGCGATATGTGGTTGGTTTGAAGGAAAGACAGTGGACGATCATCCAAATTTTAGGTGTTTTTTACGAATTGCTATATTCCTGACAGGGGTGGTGAAAGACAGATATACATAAATACACCTATATAAAGGATGTCCCCATTGAAGGCTACTACTCTAAATCGTAATAATTCATATGATCCACTCAATCCGGGCACTGAAGCTCACAAGATAATGCTTTCTTCACGCCCTGCGTGGCAACAAAAAAAGGTGTCACAATATTTTCCACAGAACTATGTTCCGTCAGATTCCCGGAACGTGAGTACATCCCCCAGACTGAGGTCAGAGCAGAGAGTCGTTTCTGTTATGACTATGTCAGACGCTGCTGGAGTACTGGTTCTGATGGCAGGGCTATGTTTAAAGGCTGAAGAATACATCCCCTATCTCAAACCCGTGACGGCCACGATACTGATTGCCCGTCAGATGGTTCAGGTGGCTGCAGCTCCTGTCAGGAGTTTAGATTCTGTTGATCGTACATGTGCACCTGATGAGTTCGATTGTAGTCCCGGGGTGTGTATTCCGAAAACATTGGAGTGCAATTCAATTCCCAATTGCTTCAACAGAGCAGATGAACATGAAAACTGTAAAGGAAGAAACTGTTCAATCGATGAATTTTCTTGTGGTGATTATGGGCAATGTATTCCACACAAAAAGGTATGTGATTTTATTAATGACTGTACTTCCAAAAGGGATGAAACTGTCGATTGCGGGTGGTCGATACCAAAAGTACCTCTTTACAGGACCTGTCCACCAGGAAGTTTTGCGTGTGATGAGTACGGGGATACATGCATTCCAGATAGATATAAATGTGATGGGCATATTGACTGTATTTTTACACGCGCTGATGAAATGCCTCTCGCATGCAGTCCTTCGGATGACGAAGATTATCTTCAAGAAGGTGGTAGTGGATCAGGATCAGGATCAGGATCAGGATTTCTCTATACAGACACAACCCTGACAATGACCATGACACCTGATGAACCGGGCATGGACTCCTTCTGGACTCCAGAAATCATAATTGCCAACATTGGCCTTGGAACTCTGTGCACCCTGGCAGGTGGCCTTTACCTTTGGGGGATTGGGCATGGGATCAATAATGGGAAACAGGGCAAAGCGGCTTTAATACACCCATTCAAACTCCTATATTCAGCCTTCAAAGGTCAGCTCCCCCTCAGAAGCGAGCACGTTTACCAAAAGATAGGCACGCCGCTCACGGTGCCCCTGCCCCCACTGCCCCCGAGGACTGTTATGACCTCCGGTGGTGCTAGCACTTCATCCGTTGATCCTGAGTGTCGGATAAATCCCCCCGCTTGTCAGGCAATATCTGACTATCCGGCTTCCACAGAAACAGTCGTATGTCCTATCACTCCCGGTGCACTGCCGAGTCCGAAATATTACCAACTGGAACCTGAAACAACAAAACGAACCCACGATCACCCTTCAATCGTTTACGATGATCGTCAGCGAAATGTGCCCACATTTTCCGGTCAGGTACTCGCTGACCGCACAACTTCCAAAACAAATCACCCCCGCGCAGACTTAAGTCCTCAGGATCAACACATACCAGAATCAGATGAAACAGAGTTGAGCGCTTATAGGGCTTCAACCTCTGCTAATCACATGCAGCCAACTACCCACTACCCTTTGCATGACCACCAACCTCACGTAAGCACAATTTCAAAAATCTTTGATGACACTATTGATAAAATGGAGGAACTTCAGGAAACATCCATTTAAGCCTTCGCACTGCCAGTGATGACCCAGTCAAAAAACAAGGGAATGCGCTTAAAAAAAGCACTTCCCTACAGACAGATAAAGACAAACGCACTCTTGATTAAACCGCAACGAGCGCAACATTCGTTGTTATGATCCAAGGCTCAAGCTGCCTTTATGCAAGTCCTAAACACAATACATCACCTTGGAAGCAGGGAAATGACTGTGTTATTGCGACCAAAAGACCAGCGCAGGCCAAGTCTGGCAGGGCTTATTGCGTTCGTTGCTTTTTATTTCAACGCCAGATACTTAACATTTAATTCAACGTGGGACCAGCTGCCACCAACGCCAGACCTTCTTCATTATCGGTAAACTTAACAAAGTTGGTAATGAAACGGTCAGCCAAGTCTTGAGCCTTACGTTCCCACTCAGCAGGATCTTCATAGGTATCCTGAGGGTTCAGAATACCATCATCCACGCCTTCAATGCTCTGTGGTACATGCAATCCAAAGAAAGGCAATGCCTTTGTTTCAGCCTCATCAATGGAACCATCCAGAATGGCGTCAATAATCGCTCTGGTAGCCTTAATGGAAATACGTTTGCCAGTACCATTCCAGCCAGTATTCACCAGGTAAGCGGTAGCACCGTGGGCTTCCATCTTCTTAACCAGTTCTTCTGCGTACCTGGTTGGATGCAAACTCAGGAATGCCGCCCCAAAACAGGATGAGAAGGTCGGTGTCGGCTCAGTAATGCCACGCTCAGTACCAGCGAGCTTAGCCGTAAATCCGGAGAGGAAATGATACTTGGTCTGCTCAGGCGTCAAACGGGATACCGGAGGCAATACACCAAAAGCATCAGCGGTAAGGAAGATAACTTTTTTGGCATGGCCAGCCTTGGAAACCGGCTTCACAATGTTGTCTATATGATAGAGAGGGTAAGAAACCCGGGTGTTCTCGGTTTTCGAGCCATCGTCGAAGTCAATTTTACCCTGAGTATCAACCGTCACATTTTCCAGCAGCGCACCACGGCGGATGGCATGGAAAATTTCAGGCTCATTCTCTTCCATCAGGTTAATCGTCTTCGCGTAGCAGCCACCCTCGAAGTTGAATACGCCATCGTCATCCCAGCCGTGCTCATCATCACCGATCAGTGCACGTTTGGGATCTGCTGACAGTGTCGTTTTACCAGTACCGGACAAGCCAAAGAATATGGCGGTATCGCCCTTTGCACCCACATTGGCGGAACAGTGCATGGAGGCAATACCACGAAGTGGCAAAAGGTAGTTCATCATTGAGAACATCCCCTTTTTCATCTCACCGCCATACCAGGTACCACCAATCACCTGAATGCGCTCGGTAAGGTTGAAGGCCACAAAGTTTTCAGAGTTGAGGCCGTGTTCCTGCCACTTGGGATTGGTGCATTTCGCGCCATTCATCACGATGAAGTCAGGCTTGAAGCCCATCAGATCGTCTTCACCTGGGCGAATGAACATGTTCTTTACAAAGTGCGCCTGCCAGGCCACTTCTGTGACAAAACGTACGCTGAGGCGGGTTTCAGGGTTGGCACCGCAGAATCCATCAATGACAAACAGGCGCTTGCCGGAAAGCTGGTTAGTTACCAGTGATTTAAGATCGGCCCAGACCCCTTCAGAAATGGCCTTATTATCATTCTTTCCCTGGTCAGACCACCAAATGGTGTCGCGGGTTATATCGTCCTTAACAATGTATTTATCCTTTGGAGAGCGACCGGTAAAAATACCGGTATCTACCGACACCGCTCCCATTTCGGTCACAACCCCTTTTTCATAGCCTTCCAGTTCTGGTCGAGTCTCTTCCTGGAACAGGACTTCATAAGAGGGGTTATAAACCACATCAAGGACATCCTTGATTCCGACTCCAGCCAGAGCTTCCTTTACGTTTACATGGGCCATGCAAAGTTCTCCTGAGGCAATACACTCAACTTAACGTTTCATGTCGTTATATTATGATAATTCTTGTAGCGGGCCATGGTAGGGTATTGAACCTGTTATTTAAATATAACTCTGAAAATACAGGTGACAGACCCCATTTTCTAAGCCCGAATTGTTAACTGCGTCTGATAAAAGACCTTAAACCTTTGTAAAATAAAAAGTGTTGTCCCGAGTCAAATTTATCATTGATGACCGAAGGAAAACACGACATTACACTCTTACTCGATATTCTCGGGGTAATGAACTCATATTCAACGGAGAAACCCAACCACAAAAACAAAAAAACAACCATAAACAAACAACTAAAAACAAAAGAAAATAATACTTGAAAGTAATCAAGAGCCTTGACAGCTCTTGATCCAGAAAAGACCTGAATTAATGTATGGTTTTGTTGTTAAAGCTCTTGTTAAAGATCATGTCGATATCTTCTTTACCGAATGCATACTGGTGATTGCAGAACTGACAGTCCAGGGCAACCTGACCTTCTTCTTCAACAATCGATTCAACCTCTTTACGGTCAAGGGTACTGATGATCCTGGCACTTCTTTCCCGAGAGCAGGTGCAGGCAAACCGAACAGGCTCTTGATCAAAAATACGAACCGTTTCTTCGTGGAATAGCCGGACCAGCAATGTTTCATGATCCAGATCCAGCAATTCGGAATCCTGAACCGTCTCTGCCAGTGCGGTCATGCGGTTCCAGGACTCAGAACGAGCCTCTGCAGAGAGCTCAGCACTTGCCGGTAAAGCCTGTAGAAGCAGCCCGGTACAGGACTGACCATCACAGGCCAGCCACAAGCGCGTCTGCAACTGAACAGACTGGGCGAAATAGTCTTCAAGACTGGCGGCCAGGGTTTCCTTTTCAAGAGGAACAATGCCCTGATAGCGTTTGCCCTTTACCGGATCTACGGTAATCAACAAGCTGGACTTACCTAAAAGCGTCTGGAGCGGGGCTTCGGTAATATCTTCCCGGAACTGCGCCACGGCACGAAACGACTTCTTATCCGTACACTCCACCATCAGCAGAGATAAAGGCCCATCCCCTCTGGCCTGAAGGGTAAGAAGCCCCTCAAACTTCAGCGTACTGCTCAACAGTACCGCTGAGGCCACCAGCTCACCTAAAAAGTGCCGCACAACCTCTGGGTACTCGTGAGCCACCAAAGCCTCAACATAACTATTGTTCAGGGAGACGAGCTCACCACGAATATCGGTATTTTCAAATAAAAAACGCTGTACTGCATTATCACTTCTGCTCATGAGCAACATTCCATGACGGACTTTTCAACAGATCCACCGGCAACTCTAAAATGCCAGCCAGATCAGGCAATCGCTTGATTAAAAAGGAATAGTTAATGAAAAACACCGCATTATATTACGATTTACCCAAAAAGATCCTGTCACGCTTATAGCTTCTCTCACTAAATCACAGTTTGGCTATACTCAAAAGATTCCAGCTTGACCAGGGAAAGGACATGCCAGATCAGGGACCCATCCAATCAAAACCACACGTTCAAGCACCTTCCTTTGAGTCGCCTGTCAAAGACAGGGAGCCATCGAAAGATACTACCCGGAAGCAAACGGATACAGGGGATAATACCCTGCGTAACTCCCAGCCACTGGAACAAAGAGGCATTGAAAATGCTGAAGCGACTTCGAACGTCAATCAGAAAAGTACCAGCATTGCGAACTCAGAAAAGCAATACATTAGCCACTGTAGCCGCAAAGCGAAATTAGAAGAGAAAAAAGAAGTCACTCAACAACTTGAAACAATTCGCAGATTCATAACAAGCCCCGGAGATTTCAATGAAGATTGCGGCTTCGACATTAAATTTATCTCAAAATCCGGGAAAGAGGAAATCCTTCTGCCGCCAGAAAAGGGACTGAACCCGGAACGCCTGAAAAAGTTACTGGTCAAGCTGAGTGCTCAAGTTGATAAATTTGACGAGGCATTTGTACAGAACGGACGAGACCAGGAATTAGATCAGGCTATTGAGGATGAAACAGAACAATTACAAGAGGCCCGTAGCAAACTGGAGCAAGAGGCGCCTGAATCCAAAGCACTGAGTTATCAACCCCGGAAAGCAAGGCAATACGAGTTCACTGTTGATTTACCAGATTGGCCACCCGCTAAAGCAAAAGAAGGCTTTGTCATCAACCTCAATACGCCAGGCCAGCCATTTCAACCAGTAACAGCCACTGAGCATCCAAGAGTCGTTTTGAAGCCTGCAGCCCCATCTCTGGCAAAAAAGCCTGAGCTTCACCCGGAGCCAAACAGCCTTGAGCTTCCTGGTATTGAAAATATACGATGGCTATCATCAGATGCACCATTATTTCTCCCCTCCGGTTATCCACAGCAGGAGGTAACAGCAACTTTCATAAATGGCAGTTCAGACTTTGCCTTACCAGAGGCGGCAGCCGATAAATTCCAGGATAAAGATGTGGCCATGTTTAAAGCGCTGCATTCAAAATTACTTGGTCAAATTCAAGATGGCTCATCAGGCATGATGTCTAATGACACTTTAAACAATAACAAGATCACTCCAGCATGCATACGCCAGTGTTTCTGTGACAATACGGGCTCTATGGGAACTACTTTTGTGCATGTCTTTGCTGATAATAAATCTCAGTCGCCACACAGTTATGACAATAAGAATAATCAAGTGATGGTGCTGTGGTTTCCTAAAGAAGGGCTGGAAGCAACGCCTGAAGTCGCGCAAAAGGCCAGCATGGAAGTGATGAAAGCTTTCAATACCTACCAGAAAAAAGCATTCTGGTATAATGAGCGTCCTTCTGATGAACAAGGACCCAGCCTGGAAAGAGATCGTCATAAATATGACCGATTCAGCAATGCTTCAAAATCAGCGAAAACTGAATCCATAACGATTGGTGCCAGGAACAGGAAGATCAAGACCAAAGATCCTGAGGCACCTGCAGAATTCCCCATTGTAAGAGCTGCCAGGTTTTGCTCACTACCTCATGAGGCACTATCAGAAACACCCACCGCAGAGATGGATAATGGGGCTCTCCAGGGGTTTCGTACAGCGCTCATAGCATCACAGGGAAGGTCTAAAGAAAGCTTTTCAGGCACAAAATTCCTGAAAACATTTGAGCTTCCTGAACGACTATCGCCACCAGAAGAAAATCAGAAACCAGATAAAGCAGATAAAGCAGAAGCACTATTGGATGAAGGCATTCCAAAGACTGAAGACTCATCTCAACTGAAAAGTGAAGCTGAACTTCAAGCTGAACTTCAAGCTGAACTTGAAAAAGAGTTTATGGAGGATGATGATAACAATTTGAAAGCACTGACGCCTAAGTCTCTGGAAGAAGCACAAATTCAAGAAAGAGCTGCTCTCGATGAACGCGTAAACTCTTTGCAAACATTTAGTAACGAGTCTGCCAAAACCATTCTCGAGGAAAACAGGAGGACTACTCTAAAATCAGATAGACTTTATAAAGGTAAGGAGCTTCCCACAAATACAGGAACTCAGATTTTTTCTCTTATTAAAGAAGAAGACAACGATAACAACGATAACGTTGTAATGTTATATCGTGCTGGCAGTGAAGCATCCGGCTCGGAAAGTACTCAAAACCTGGAGAAACAATCGACAACGCATCCTCTGCAGCCTCGCAAAATCGGTAATGAAAATTCAAAACCTGCAATTTCTCCCCAAAAAAATGAGCAGTTACCCGAATCGGGTGCCAACTATGTCCAGACAACTATTCAACCATTTGCGCTCAGTATAAAGAGCTTGCTTGATGAGCACTCTCAAAACCATAAATCTCTGGCAGGGATTACGGATACTGACATAATGAATATTATTTACCATGCATCCTTTGAGCACAAAGAAGGATCATTGAAAGGAGTGGATTTTAATATTTTACTCGAAATTAATGAGGCTACCTGGCTTATAAATCGTGGAGACATCCGAACACTTCACATACCCCATCAAAACCCTAAGGTCCGTTACTTACAAGCGGTTAACACAGATCCGGATGTAGCAGAGCGCTTGGCAAAAGTTATTTTTGAAAAGGATGAGATCAAGCCCTGGCAACTGAAAATGGCAAAAGAATTGCCCGCAGTCACCAAATTACCAACAGCCGAAGATGGCGCGTATTATCTACTTCAGACAGGAACAGCATTGAGTGAATTCATCCCTGACATTGAGCGGATTGTGGAGGGAAAAGTTAAAGGTAAACAAGAGTCACAACGCGAGGAAATTATAGAAGCAATAACAACAGAGTTATCAAAGAAACAATCTGGTCAAACTGGCATTACCGATCTACAGGTCATAGGGTACTGTTTTCCTACAGCCCAAACATAACGTTAATTAACTCCAGTAGTACATTGGCCTCCTCACGAAGGTGAATGCACTGCGCACTCAAACAGAACACCCCGAAAATATAGGTCAGTCACCCAATAGAGTTCAAGAAAAGTGCATAGAAAAGAATAGCCGCCGCAAAATAATAACAGGTACATACGCTAACAAACTTGCAACGTTATTTGACATCCACCAGAAATCACAGTAATTCAAATACAAGTTGAATCAGGTGTATAGAGTTTTGTTAATCATCCAACTGCCAATTCTCAGGAATAGAGAACTCCATACTCTCAAGCAGTCCACCCTCGGCAGCCAGAACCCGGTAACGGGCGTAAGTTTCCTGATATATAGCAGCGGTTAAGCTGTTACTGGACTGGAAAAGTTCATTTTCACTGTCCAGCAGATCGAGCAGGGTTCTTTTACCAATATTAAACTGCTCGCGATAGGCCGCTACCGTTTCCCGGCTGGCATCTTCGTGGAGCAATAAATATTCACGCTGCTCGCCGGTAAACTGCAGAGCGGCCCAGGCAACTCGCATTTTCTCTTCTATATCTCTCATCACTCTGGCTTTCTGAGACCGGCTTTCCTCTGCCTGATAGGCACTCTCCATCAGGCGAGCCTTATCACCACCACCGCGGAACAGGTTGTAGCGGAGCCGTACCATCGCAGTGGTATCCCCATAACCACCCAGTTGACCATCAGCATTGTGCTTCCAACTCTGATCAATCTCAGCATCCAGCGACGGAAGATAACTGCTTTTACTGGAAGAGTAGGCGTATTCTGATGATTCAATATCGAGCTCAGCCGCTTTTATACTGGAGTGATCCTGCCTGCCATTGTTAATCGCATTGTTTAAATCTTCTGGCAACTTCAGATGTTCGAAACCGGGAAACTCGAGGTCATCGGGACTGTGTCCAACCAGAGTCCGATATTCACTTTCAGCATCCATCAGATTGTTTCTGGCACTCACCAGATTGGCATTGGCTCGGGCACGCCTGCCCTCTACCTGAACCAAATCAGAACTTCGAGCCACACCCTGTTTGGTACGTTGTTCAATCTGATCAAAAATCTCATTATGGAGTTCCAGATTTTCTTCTGCCTGCTCCACCATCTCCCGACGTTCAAGCACTTTGAGATAAGTATTGATGACCTGAAGTGCGAGGTCTTCAAGGGTCGAATAAAGCCGCCACTGCTCAGCTTCAGTGCTTTTGGTAGCACCTTTCACACTGTTCCAGGTGTTAAAGCCAGCAAAAAGATTCTGTTTGATAGAGAATGAAGCTTCCTTACGAGTAAAGCTTTTTTCGTCATTTTCATTATTATCTTTGGCTGGAGAGTCTTTTCTCTGCCCACCAATCCCCGCAGCAACATCCACTGTTGGCCAATAATCAGCGGCTGCAGCACCGATGGTTTCCTGCTTAGCCTTTAAACGATTAAGCGCCACTTGTGCCTGGGGATGTGAAAGTAAAGCACTGCCAAGGGCCTCTTCCAAGGCTTCAGCAGAGACTTCAGCATTCCATGTTAAAAGCCCTGTGAATAAGCCAGTCATCAGAAATGGAAATCGATTCATGGGTGTCCCTGTCTCTTTTTTGTACTGAGATTTATTATGAAGATACATCGCCATTATTGACGGGGACTTTATAGCAGTTTGGAAAATTCGTTAACTTGTAACCCTCGCGCTTCTGGTCAGCAATGGCCAACTTATGATAAAAAAGTAGAATAAGCGATCCAGATATCCGGTTGAAACAGAATTAAGCCATTGAGAACGGATCGAGAAGAAGGAATAGCAGCGAACCATTTTCGCTTCTTCTGTGGATTGCCAGGGGCCAGGGGAATAACATGCACGATGGCGAAAAAAGTGTCGAGAAAGACCTTAAGGTCATGATCATTGATGACAGCAAGACGATACGTCGAACGGCTGAAACTCTTCTGAAAAAAGCAGGTTGTCAGGTGGTTACCGCCACCGATGGCTTTGACGCATTGGCAAAAATTGCCGAGTCCGAACCAGACATCATCTTTGTCGACATCATGATGCCTCGTCTGGATGGCTATCAAACCTGCGCGCTTATCAAGAACAATAATACATTTAAACAGATTCCTGTCATTATGCTATCCAGCAAAGACGGACTGTTTGATCGTGCCAGAGGGCGGATTGCCGGTTCAGACTATTATCTGACCAAACCATTCAGTCGCGATGAGCTGCTTGGTGCTATTCGAGACCACTGCCCTGATTACGCACTGGCAGTTTGAGTAAGTTGAAATAAAAATAACCGCTCTCCCGTTTTCTGGAGCGCGAGACAAACCCTGAGTTATTTCATTTTGAGTAACTACAGGGGAATAAATAAATAATTTGAAGCAAGTAACCAATTCAGGTGTCGGCTTATATAGCAGTATAAGGGCCGACAACGCCGGGGGGATTTATGGCTAAGGTATTGATTGTCGACGACTCACCAACTGAGCTGTACCAGCTGAGTGCCATGCTGGAAAAGCATGGCCACACAGTACTGACTGCTGACAATGGAGCCGATGGTGTTGCCCTCTGCAGGGAAGAACAGCCGGATGCTGTTTTAATGGATATTGTTATGCCGGGTTTGAACGGCTTTCAGGCTACCCGTCAACTCTCCAAAGATAGCAGCACTGCCCATATCCCGGTAATTATTGTCACCACTAAAGATCAGGAAACTGATCGTGTCTGGGGCATGCGTCAGGGCGCAAAGAATTATTTAACCAAGCCTATTAAGGAAAACCTCCTGCTGAAAACTCTCAACGAAGTCCTGAGTGATGTGGCAGCCTGAGACAGATCGTCTCTGGTTTACTGCGTTATTCCACATTCCGGACTTTGACTTTCAAAGGGTTCCATAAAGGAAAGGAGTAAAATGACCAGCTCCACTCATCCATTTGACTATCTGGAAGTACTTGAGCAGAGTGCTTCCCTGTATAGTGCGCCAATACCTGAAGCGCAGGCAGACCTGAACTACTGGCAGGGCGTCAGCTTCCTGCTGAATAGTCAGCATTATATGGTACAGATCGGTTCAATTTCTGAAATCCTTCCTGTTCCCCAGACAACCCCTCTGCCGGGTGTTAAACGCTGGGTTAAAGGGATAGCGAATGTCAGGGGACGACTGATACCCATAGTCAGCCTGGGAGAGTTCCTGCACAGTGGGCGCAGCTTGAGCCAGGGAAAGAGCCAGAACTCAGGCAAGCCAAACCAGAATAACCGAATTCTTGTCATTGAGAAGAAAGACCTGTCAGTAGGTCTGATTGTCGATGAAGTTCAAGGCATGTTGCAGTTTGCAACCAACAGTTACTCTGATGAAATCCCGGCCTCTCTGCCAGAAAGCGTTCATCCATTTACCCGGGGCTCATATGCCAAAGATCAGCACTATGTCGTATTCAGTGTTGAGAGCCTCGTTACCAATGATGATTTTCTTAAAGTCGCCAGCGAATAAACAGGATTTTGATTTCAAGTTAGAAATCGGGGAATAAACCATGAAAGGCAATCAAGCGAAAAGAGGACAGGGAAGCAAGGCTAACAGAGCCACGCTCGCTTCGATCACAATGCTGGTGCTGTCTCTATCAGTAATGACGGGGGCGTTTATCTACAACAACCAGCAATCCCAGCTTCTCCTTACCCACGCCACCAATGCCGGTGAGCTTCGGGTACTGTCCCAGCAGATTGCCAAGAACGCTTCGGAAGCAGCCTCCGGTAAGGAAGAAGCCTTTCCCCTGCTGAAAGAAGCAACCTCCATGTTTGGCCAGTACATCGGTGAACTGAGCAGTGCCAAACTCTCCGTACTGCCTTTTGTTGATACCACCAACAGTCCTACCACCCGGCAAATTGAGGCTCTGGATTCATCCTGGACTGAAATGAAAGTAGAGGCCGATAGTATTCTCTCTGCCCAGGACACCGTACTGTCCCTCCATGACGTAGCAGGTACATTGAGTGAAACCATTCCGCAACTGCAAATTGAATACGATGAAGTGGTAGAAATTCTGCTTGAAAATAATGCACCGTCAGACCAGATTGCCATGGCACAACGCCAGCCCTGGCTGGCAGAACGTATCATTCGAAGCGTTGCCAAGGTTCTGGAAGGTGGTGAAGACTCCATCATGGCTGCAGACAGTTTTGGTCGTGACGCCAAACTGTTTGGCCGGGTATTGGACGGGATGGTGGAAGGCAATATTGCCATGCGAATCAGTCAGGTCACCGATGATGAAGCCATCGATCGTCTGATGGAAATTTCGGACCTGTTTGAATTCGTCGATGGCAGCGTGGATGAAATCCTCGAAACCTCTCCAGAGCTTTTCCAGGTACGTGCAGCATCCGATACCATCTTTACGGATTCACAACAGCTGCTGCAACAAACTTCGGTACTGGCAGACACCCTGTCTGCTTCCACGGTTGAACAGAAAACGCTTAAACTGGCCATTATGATTTCCGGTGGACTATCGCTGCTGTTTGTCCTGTTAACAGCAATGTCCATCATTCTTGATACCCGTCGCCGCCTTAAAGAAACTAAAACCGAGAGTGAAGCAACTGAAGCCCGAAACGCTGCAAACCAGAAAGCGATTCTGCGGCTGCTTGATGAAATGGCGGATCTTGCAGACGGTGACCTGACGGTTAAAGCCAGTGTCACCGAAGACTTTACCGGCGCCATTGCTGACTCCATTAACTTCTCTATTGAACAACTTCGAGCCCTGGTTAACACCATTAACCAGACGGCAGTAAAAGTAGATGCCGCCGCCCAGGAAACACAGGCTACTGCACGCCTGCTTGCTGAAGCTTCTGACCATCAGGCTCAGGAAATTGGTGCGACTACCCAGTCAGTCAACGAGATGACCGAATCCATCGACCAGGTATCCAGTAAAGCCTCCGATTCCGCAGACGTTGCTGAGAGATCTGTACAGATTGCAGCCAACGGTGGCCTGGTGGTACGAAATACCATTGATGGCATGACCACTATCCGTGAACAGATTCAGGATACGTCAAAGCGTCTCAAGCGCCTGGGTGAATCTTCCCAGGAGATTGGAGACATTATCTCCCTGATTAACGAGATCGCCGACCAGACCAACATCCTCTCGCTCAACGCCGCCATCCAGGCCTCTATGGCCGGTGAAGCGGGTCGTGGTTTCGCCGTAGTTGCGGATGAGGTACAGCGTCTTGCAGAGCGGGTATCTGCGGCGACCAAACAGGTAGAAGCCCTGGTTTCCACTATCCAGACCGACACCAACGAAGCAGTTATTTCCATGGAACAGACCACTTCAGAAGTGGTCCATGGCGCCCGTCTGGCACAAGACGCCGGTGTTGCCCTGGAAGAGATCGAACAGGTATCCAACAGCCTGGCAGGCCTGATCCGGAACATTTCTGAAACGGCCAAGGTTCAGTCCCAGTCTGCATCCCGGATCTCCAGTCGCATGGTAGCAATCCGGGATATTTCTATCCAAACCTCTTCAGGAACCAAGGCGACCGCTCAATCTATCGGTGATCTGGCCGGTATGGCAATGGAGATGCGTCAGTCGGTTACTGGCTTCAAGCTACCTGAAACCACAGAATCCTGACTCCGCAAGAGACGAGCGCATGACAACAAGCATGATGCCCACCGTTCAGGCCCTCTTGTTACCGAGAGCCACAACGGGAGCGATAACGGGAGCCAGGGATGATTGAACAGCGTGATTACATCGGTCTGGACTGGGTTATCGGAGAGATTGACAGCACCCTCACTGAAGCCCGACGGGACCTTGAACAGTATGCTGATTCAGCAGATGACTTAGCGTTTCTGGATAACTGTCGTACAAAAATCCAGCAGATTCACAGTACCCTGAAGATTTTAAAGCAGAAGGGAGCACGGCTACTCACCCGGGAAATTCTACTGCTCCTGGATAGCCTGAAAAACAGACCGATTGAGGACGTTCAGGAACAGCTGGTCGTGCTTATTCAGGCAATGCTCCAGCTTCCGGGTTATCTAACCCACGTCTCAAGGACTGGCAAGGATAGCCCGGGCCTTTTGAAAAAGCTGCTCAGTGAAATGCGGCAATTGCGTGGGCAGCGGGCGTTATCCGATATTGATTTTTTTACGCCCGGCATTGTTCATACAATAGCGCCAATACCAGAAGCTCAGCTGGAAAAACTGCAAAGCAGTGGTTTTACCACTCTGGTGCGAAAAATACGCCAGAAGTATCAACTCTGCCTGGCCGGAGTACTCAGGGATAGTCAGCGTGAACAGCAACTGGCGATCATCGGTAAAATATTTGCCAAGCTGCAAAACCTTTGCTGGGATTCGCCAATATCGCCTCTCTGGGATGCCACCACTGCCTTTACTGAAGGGCTGAAAGAAGGCTCCATCGCCATTGACAACCATGCCATTACGATACTTCGTGAGATGGATAATGAGTTGAAGAGCCTGGCGAATGAAGAAACCAAACGCCTGAACACTCCGCCTCAGGAAGATCTGCTGCGGGAAATTCTGTACCGGGTGGGTAAAGCCGACAGTGATAACTCGCTTATCCTCTCTTTAAAGCGACGCTACTCTCTGGATCAAGCGCTTGAGTCAGATCCTCAGGACGTTAATCTCATCAATTTTGATGCAGCAGAGCCTGTGGTGAAGGCCATTAAAGAAGAGCTTGCTCATATTAAAGATGCCCTGGATCTTTATCTGCTTAACCCCGAAATCAACAAAACCAGACTTCGGGAGCAATTAGCAACCTGCCGGAAAATTTCTGACACGCTATGCATGCTTGGCCTCGACAAATTGCAACACATTATGCAAAAAGAGTCGGAGCGACTGAAGACGATCTTAAGCAGTGAGCAATCCCCCGATCAAATTAATAACTCTCTAATCAATATCGCGGCCCAGTTACTGGAAGTTGAAGCGGGTCTGAACCAGTTCATGGGCTTTAGCCACCCGGTAACCGATCAGCCCAACCTGTCAGCCCAGATGAATGACATTCATCAAACAGTGATCAGTGAAGCTCGTGGAACCCTGGAGCAGGCTAAAGGTGCTGTTGTTGATTACCTTGGCAGTCAACACAATCAGGAGTTTCTGGCCAAGCTACCCCCTCTGATCAAAAGCATGCGGGGCGGTCTTGCCATTATTCCCCTGAATCGGGTTGCAGAGTTAATCAATCGCTGCTCCCAGCATATTCAAAGCCAGTGGCTGGAAAAGAACAACAAGCCCAGCCTTGATGAACTGGAAGCACTGGCGGATACACTTTCCAGTATCGAGCACTACCTCGAACAATTGAGCAGTGGTACTTCTCTACATTCAGAGAAAACGCTGGATATTACTGAGGAAAGCCTCAATAAACTTGAAGCTTCAAAAAAAGCGCCTGAAGTCGCTATAACGCCACCTATAACCTCTCTGACTACCGAGCCTAAAACCAAAGCTAACCCTTTTGCCTTACATCTGCTCAGCGATGAAGAAAGAACAACTCTGGGAAAAGAAGCCGCTGAAAATGACGTTATTGAGTTCCATTACGAAGGGCCTGTATCGGCAACAACCGAAACAGCAGGCTTCAGTGAACAAGAGACTGACTACGGCCCGACTATAGAATTCACAACGGATAGTCTGGTCGCCACTCCAGAGCCTGCGCAAGACCAGGAAACCAGCTTCTCGCCTTCTCTCGACCTCACTGATCTGGAAAATCTGCTTCCAATGGAAGCAATTCGTGATGACCAGCTACTTACCATTGACTTTTCACTGGGTGAAGATGACTTACCTGCCCTGGAAGGCATCCCCCTTACTGAAGGCTCTTTATCAGCTAAAGGCTCTTTATCAGCTGAAAGCTCTTTAACGCCATCACAAAGCATTACAACTGCTAACGATACATTGCCAACTGATGAGCCTGTTGTAAGCTCAGCTTCCACAGTAAATAACTTATCCCCTGAAGACTCATTTAACATTTCGTTTGATGATGAGGATCTTCACGAAATTTTCGCAGAAGAAGCATCCGAAGTTCAGCAGCAGCTGGAAGCCCTGCTTCCCACATGGCGCCAGAATATTAATGACAAAGCCTGCATGAATGACATACGCCGGGCCTTTCATACATTGAAAGGCAGTGGGCGTATGATTGGGGCTGAGGTTATTGGTGAGCTGGCATGGTCCATCGAGAACATGCTTAACAGCGTGATAGATGGAGCCATGACAACATCTGAACCAATGGTTCAGCTGCTGGGTGAAGTCATCACCATGCTGCCGGAACTGGTGAATGATTATGCAGCTAACAGTCAACAGCTAACGCCTGAAGTGCTGCTCTGTATGGAAAAAGCGGATGCCCTGAGCAAAGGTATTGGCTTTGTTATCGACGATGATTTACCGGAAGAAACGGACGCACAAGAGCCAGCGATTCTGTTTGGTAAAGTGGTTGAAGAATATCAGGCAATAGATATCACTGAGCCAGTAAGCTTACTGGATACAGAGGATGAATATTCTGAGATAGAGAGTGAGCTGGAGTACGACCAGCAACTACTTGAAATATTTGACAGCGAAGCCAGAGGACACCTGAGCGTTGTCAAAATCTTTATCGAAAGTTCCTATCAGCTGGGCGGTAATATCCAGATCAGTGATACTGTCCAGAGAGCACTGCATACGCTCAAGGGCAGTGCCTTTATGGCAGAAATTACACCGCTGGCGGAACTGGTTGCAGCTATTGAAAAAACGATCAAGGAATTCCGCGCCCATCTGGTTCCTGCCGATAATCAGGTTATCAGCATGCTGGAACAGAGTGTTGACCTGATTGAAGACGCATTGACTCAGCTGCAAACGACTCCGCAGTCTCTTGAGCTAAAAGTCGATAGCTTCCTTAACTGGCTTAACGCACTTCATAACCAGTTACTTAGCAACAGTCTTAAAGATGAGGAGGTGTCTGACTCACTACAAGAGCACTCTTCATCACAAACAGGACAACAAGCCGCTCTCTTCCTCGCCAGCGATCTCGATCTGTTGCTTGATGCCAATAGCTATCTGAAGCAGTGGGTCAATGTTATCTCTCTTGAAGAGATTGAGCGCTTCAAGTTTGAACTGAAGGTATTGGCTGAAAATTCCAGAGAGGCTGGATTAACAGCCATGGCTGAGCTCTGTGACGTTTTGCACGACGTCTGCACTTATCTGGAGACACAGGAGACTACGTTACCTCAATTGTTGTTATCACCATTCACGGATGGTTTTGAAGCCCTGGTTGAAATGATGAACCAGGTAGCCTCCCAGCAAACACCGGAGCCTCCACAGGCCATCTTCAGCGCCCTGCGTGAAGCTCTTGAATCATTATTGCTGGAACAGCATGCGAATAAAGCAGAAATAGAACCTCAGCTGTCTGTAGAGAATGATGCACAAGAAGAATCCGTTGACTTCAGCCTGGATTTTGATGATGAAGAAGAAATTGTATTGTCGTCTATTGAGGATAAACACTTCTTTGAAGCAACAGAATTAAAGTCTGAAACTAATATCCCGGATTTTGGTATTACACAGATTGCATCTGTCATTAATGAAGCCGAATCTGATCAGGAACTGCGCAACCTGTTTATAGAAGAAGCGTTTGAGCTACTGGAAGACTCAGCTCAATCTCTTGAAACATGGTTGAGAGCTCCCAGAGATTTACAACCCGTACATGAACTCCAGCGTTGCCTCCACACATTGAAAGGTGGGGCCATGATGGCAGAGCTGAACGAACTTGGAGAGCTTAGCCATGCACTGGAGGATGTTTATGAGTCTGTTACATCCGGTAGCTGTGAACCTGAAAATGCACCATTAGCGCTGATTCAAAAAACTCACGATACCATTGAGTTCTCTCTGAAAGCTCTTAAAAATGGTCAATCTGCTCCCGATCCCCTGCGCATGCTGGAGGAACTCCGGCAATGGAAAATAAGGCTGGATACCGGTAGTAATTCAAGAGTCGCAGATATTAAGGTTTTACCAGACTATCTGGGATCACCACTTGAAAAGTCAGGCGTCGTCGATAAAGGATTTAGAGGCAAGTCAGGCAATGAGCCTTCTGGCTTGCCAGCGGATACCGGGCAAATGCTGGAGCCAGTATCCACTATTAAAGTTACTCAGCAAGTTGACCCGGATGTTGAAGGCGGCGTACTCCAGAGTACCGCCAGTGAAATGATCCGGGTTCCATCGGAACTTCTGGAAACGCTGATCAACCTCGCAGGGGAAACCAGTATCAGCCGTTCGCGAATTGAGCAACAAACTGCGGATGCTGCCAGAGCTCTGGATGAAATGAATCGAACCATACTCCGGGTTCGGGAGCAGCTGAGACGCCTTGATATTGAAACACAAACCCAGATTATCTCCCGTCACCAGGGAGACCTTGGTGATAATCCGGACTTCGACCCTCTGGAGATGGATCAGTACTCTGAACTGTCACAGCTTTCTCACTCATTGGTCGAGTCCGCATCCGACCTCATGGACTTGCGTAAAGCCCTTCAGGAGAAGACAAGAGATACTGAAACACTGCTCCGGCAGCAATCAAGAACCCAGATTGAGCTGCAAGAACAGCTAATGAAAGCACGAATGGTCTCTTTCAGTCGTCTGGTTCCGAGGCTGCGCAAGATTGTCCGTCAGGTGTCGGATGAACTGAACAAACCCGTTGAGCTTCTGGTTAGCAATGCCGAGGGTGAGATGGACAGAACTACGCTTGAGCGGATTCTGGCTCCACTTGAGCATATGCTGAGAAATGCTATTGGTCATGGCATTGAAGGCTCGCCTGAAGAACGACAGAAACTGGGCAAACCTGAGTCAGGCCAGATCGCACTATCTATTCGTCGGGACGGTGGAGATGTTGTAGTTGAGCTATCCGATGATGGCTGCGGTATCAATATCGAAGCAGTTAAAGCAAAAGCTGTCGAACAAAAATTGATTCGCCCGGATACTCATTTAACCGATCAGGAAGCCATTGATCTCATTATGAAGACGGGCTTCAGCACGGCCAGCAAGGTTACACATCTCTCAGGACGAGGTGTAGGGCTGGACGTGGTGAATAACTCGGTGCGTCAGCTGGGCGGCAGTATTCAAGTAAAATCTGAAACTGGCCAGGGCACTCACTTCTCTCTCCGGCTGCCGTTTACACTGTCTATCAACCGTGCGTTGATGGTTGAAGTGGGCAATAGCCTGTACGCTCTCCCCATGCATGCCATTGATGGTATTTCCATGGTGTCTTCTACCATGCTGGTTGATTGCTACATAAATAATGCGCCACTGGTTTATGGAAATGGGATCGAACATCAGCTGATTTATATGGGAGCCCTGCTGGGTGCTGGCAGTCCCAAAATTAATGATGGTCAGTGCCCCGTTGTGTTGGTACAGAGAGGCAGCGAGAACATAGCGATTCAGGTTGACACTATTGTGGGTAGCCGTGAAATCATTACCAAAAGTCTGGGGCATCAGTTCTCCAGACTGGCCGGTGTCAATGGTGCAACTATCCTTGGTGATGGTCGGGTTGTAGTGATACTTGATCCCGCAGCACTGTATCGTAAGCACCTGCTCTCCAAACAAGAAGCCAGGCCAGAAAATATTGAAAGGTATGACCTTGATAGTGGTGATCAAGCCGTCAAAGTTCTTGTTGTAGACGACTCTGTGACAGTACGAAAAGTAACCAGTCGATTGCTGGAGCGTCAGGGCTACAACGTCACATCGGCACGGGATGGTGTTGAAGCAATGACCATGCTATCAGAACAGAAGCCCGATATTATGCTTCTTGATATCGAAATGCCGCGTATGGACGGTTTCGAAGTGGCCAGTGCTGTCAGGAATGACCCGGAACTTCAGGACCTGCCCATTATCATGATTACCTCAAGAACTGGCGAGAAACATCGCAACCGGGCCTTCAGCCTTGGTGTTAATGAGTACATAGGAAAGCCCTTCCAGGAGGGACCGTTACTCGAAGCTATTGAAAAGCTAATTGCTGTTGAGACAGCCTGATAACAAAGCGTCGTCAGGAAGCTCTTGCGCAACGGCTCATTTACCCGTGGTATGAAAGACTTTGGCACGGAGACACAGAGAAAAGAAAAAGCTTTTTTTCTCTGTGTCTCCGTGGTCATTTTCTTTCACGACAAGAGCGTAGCACCCGAATCAAGAGGAAATCATGTCCGGAAGCCGCCAATCCATTTCATCTGTGCTGATACCCATGCAGCAACGCCCATTGCTGATACCATCCGTATGTATTGCAAGCATTCAGGACTACAGCCGTCCGGAAGAAAACTATCCTGAAACTCAGTGGCTGCTGGGCGACCTCCTGTGGCGAGGTATCAAGATCCCGGTTGTTTCATTTGAAAGGATGAATCAGGGACGATTTGCAGAGTTCTCTGCAACTAACCGCCTTGCCATTCTGCGCCGCACCAGCAAGAGCGATAAACTACCTTTCTATGCAATGGTTGTACAAGGGGTCCCACAACCTTTGACCTTGATCCGGGAAGAAGTGAGAAACTCTGCAGAAGAGAAAGGTCCGATGGAAAAGCACAGAATTATTCTGAGGGAGATTCCAGCGTCGATTCCTGACCTGGCACTTCTGGAGCAGAAAATTGACGAGATTGTTTCGAAGAATCAAACTTTGGAAGCGTCTCCCTCTGCATAAAAACTCTGTATTTCTCGTTCCCACACTCTGCGTGGGTGTCGCAAAAGAGAGAATTAACACGCAACCGTCACACCCGCGCAGGCGGGAAAGACGGCAGCAGTATAAATCAGCATTTAAGACCTTTTGCGACAACCTTTCTGTGCGGGAACAAAGCGTCAAAAAAAGGAGCCTAAGCTCCTTTTTTTACAACTGAAATAATTAAGACTGCCTGGAAGCAACGTAATCGTTCAGTTCAGCAACCTGAGCGGTAGCAACAAACTCACCGTCCATGAAGAAGCTCACTGCTTCACCAGACTTTTCACCACGCATGATAGCTTGCTTGCCATCATTGTAAGTCACTTGCATTTCAACAGTGTTCTCATCAACCTGCTTGAAAGAAGTAGAAACCACATCATCCAGAGGTGCCTCGGTCATGGATTTGTCCAGCTTGTTGTTAACCTTGAAGATGGCATCCACAGGCATGTCAACAACCGCTGGAGACTTACCCGTGATCGGGTTAGTGCCAGTCCAGAACTCAATGGTGTTAAAAATGAAAAGGTCAGCCGTCGCGGTCAAACCATAAACCGGGCTGAGCAGCATAAACAGTCCGGCACGGCCGTAACGGTTATCCACCACAGACAGGTTCGTTTTGGTCACCATGGCAGAGGTGCCCATCTGACCCATACAACCGGTCAGTGATGCAGCAAAAACAGCAGCAGCCAGAGCTTTAATCGCTACCTTTTTCATAAACTTCCAACTCCAACAAAAGGGACTTTAAAAAATGACCGCGGATTATAGGGCTTTTATTCAATCTGACCAGCTATTTACTGCTGCCACTTGTACTCATCCCATAAGGAATTGTCCAAAAATAACGGTCACATTTTAACGAACGTTGCCCGTTGCCCGCCGCCCGTTACCCGAAAAAGCCAGAGCTGCTTTTGCGGGCAACGACCTTTTACAAGCCTCGGTAAAAGTCCTGTCAATAATCCCCCCAGAGGTACTGCATCAGTGCAATAGCTACCACGGGTGCAGTCTCGGTACGCAACACCCTGGGCCCCAGAGCCAATGGGTTGAAACGGTGTTTTTCTGCCATCGCAATTTCCTGAGTGGTCAACCCTCCTTCAGGACCGATAAGCAGGGATACAGACTTTGGTAGTTCATAGCCACTGAGTTTTTCACGGGTTCGATGATGAAGTACAAAGTTCAGGTCTGTATTTCGTGTTGATAACCACTCATCTACCCTCACTGGCGTGTGGATAGCAGGCACAATATTTCTGCCGCACTGTTCACAGGCGCTGATGGCAATCTGCTGCCAGTGCTTCACTCTTTTATCCAGCCGTTCAGCATTCAGTTTAACTTCACACCGTTCAGTCCAGAGTGGTGTGATGGAAGTGACTCCAGCTTCCGTAGCTTTTTGAATGGCATAATCCATGCGCTCCCCACGACTCAATGTCTGTCCCAGATCAATAGTTAAAGGAGACTGGACATCTCCCTCGATAAAAGAGTCCAAATAAACGGTGACTGCTTTTTTGCTGACACTTTCTACCGTTCCCTGCCATGCTCCGCCCTGACCATTAAACAGGATCAGCGGCTCATCAGGCTTCATGCGCAGAACACGCCCCACATGATTGGCAGCACTTTCAGAAAGTTCAATAGAACTGTCAGCCTGAAGCGGCTGATCTGAATAAATTCGAGGATTTCTCATGGAGTGATAAAGCTTATGAGGTTGCAATACAGAGGAATTATAAGCGGTAGGCCACCGAAAAGGGCAATAAAAAACCCGAATAACGACGATTACCCGGGTTTGAACTGATCACCTCGCTCCCACGCTCTGCGAGGTTGTCGCAAAAGGCCTTCACTGCCGATTTCTACCACTGCCGTCTTTCCCGCGCAGGAGGGTGTCGCAAAACCCTCCGAACTCGTTCCCATGCTCTGCGTGGGAACGAGACTTCCGGAGGGTCTTGCGACAACCTCGCAGGCGGGAATCCATCTCGAGATTGGGAGCAGTGGATCCCCGCCTGCGCGGGGATGACGGTGTGTGCGGGGATGACGGTGGGTGCGGGTATGACGGCGTGTAGCGGGGATGACGATGGTCTATTTTGAATGGCTTCTTCTCTCAGGAAGCAGAAATGCCAAGATTATCGCAAATCCCCTGACAGGGAGCAGCCTGATTCAGCGTATAGAAATGCAAACCAGACGCCCCTCCTTTCAAAAGCTTCTCACAAAGCTGGGTAATCACCTCTTCACCAAACTTTTTAATACTGGTGATATCATCACCATAAGCTTCCAGCTGTTTACGAACCCATCTTGGAATCTCGGCACCACAGGCATCCGAAAAGCGGGCCAGGCGAGTATAGTTGGTGATCGGCATAATGCCGGGAATTACCGGAATATCAATGCCAAGGGAATGGGTACGTTCAAGAAAATAAAAATAGCTATCGGGATTGAAAAAATACTGGGTAATCGCCGAGTTCGCACCCGCATCCACCTTGCGCCGGAAATTTTCCAAATCCTTTTCCATATTGGGTGCCTGGGGATGCACCTCAGGATAAGCCGCCACCTCAATATGAAAATGATCTCCGGTTTCGGTGCGAATAAACTCGACCAGTTCGTTGCCGTAACGCAGTTCCCCACGATCAAGCCCCATGCCAGAGGGCAGATCGCCTCTCAGGGCAACAATGCGGTTAATACCCTTGCTGCGATAAAAGTCCAGAAGCTCTTTAATCTGCTCCCGGGAGTCGCCAACGCAGGAAAGGTGTGGTGCTGTTGCAATGCGAGTTTGCTTCTGGGTTGAGAGTACAGTTTCAAGGGTTCGATCCCGTGTCGAACCACCCGCACCATAAGTTACGGAGAAAAACTCCGGTTGATACTTTGCCAGGCTGAGCGCATTCAGCTCCAGTTTTTGAGAGCCCTCTGCCGTTTTAGTGGGGAAAAACTCAAAGCTGATGGGGGGATTATTATTTATTGTATTTGCCATGCTATTCACCAACAAAAAGGGAGCGGTGAGCGTGAGGCTGATAAAAAAACATCAGCCTCACAGCCTTTAATATTTGTAATCGTTACTTTTGAACGGCCCGTCAACAGGCACATTGATGTAGTCCGCCTGATCCCGGGTCAATCGGGTAACAACGCCACCAAAGCCTTCCACCATATAGGCAGCCACTTCTTCATCCAGTTTCTTCGGCAACACAGTCACTGTCAGCCTTTCTGCTTTCTGCCCTGCTGGCAGATCAGCAAACCGGGCTCCATAAAGGTGAATCTGAGCCAGCACCTGATTAGCAAAAGAACCATCCATAATACGCGACGGATGACCAGTACCATTGCCAAGGTTAACCAGTCGGCCCTCAGAAAGAAGGATCAGGTGGTCGTTGGATGAAGCGTCTCTGATAATCTTGTGTACCTGAGGCTTAACTTCTTCCCATTCCCAGTTTTCTCGCATGAACTGAGTATCAATTTCAGTATCGAAGTGGCCAATATTACAGACGACACAGGCATTCTTCAGTGCCTTGAGCATGTTGCGATCGCAAACATGGACATTGCCCGTGGTGGTCACCAGCAGGTCAGTGGTCGCCAGAAGCGCCTTATTGACAGAAGCTTCAGTGCCATCATTGATGCCATTGATAAAAGGTGAAACCACTTCAAAGCCATCCATACAGGCCTGCATGGC
Source organism: Endozoicomonas sp. (assembly GCF_031844845.1). GTDB lineage: Bacteria > Pseudomonadota > Gammaproteobacteria > Pseudomonadales > Endozoicomonadaceae > Endozoicomonas. Next base: position 11,942 of record NZ_JAVRMB020000254.1, on the reverse strand, counting down.
ACAGATCGGATCAACCTCTGTCACCTTAACAATCATGCCTTCCTGACGCAGGGATGCAGCAGAACCTTTGCCTACATCACCATAACCAATGACCAGCGCTTTTTTACCCGCCAGCAAGTGGTCTGTGCCTCGTTTAATAGCATCATTCAAAGAGTGACGGCAGCCATATTTATTATCGTTTTTACTTTTGGTCACCGCGTCATTCACGTTAATGGCGGGTACTTTTAAGGCCCCTTTTTCCAGCATGTCAAGCAGACGATGAACACCGGTGGTGGTTTCTTCAGAGATGCCATGAATGTTATTCAAAAGCTCGGGGTATTTTTCGTGGAGCAGCAGTGTCAGATCACCACCATCATCCAGAATCATATTGGCATTCCATGGATTACCAGAACCATCCAGAATAGTCTGCTCAATACACCACCAGAACTCTTCATCTGTTTCCCCCTTCCAGGCAAAAACAGGAATACCGGCACCGGCAATAGCGGCCGCTGCATGATCCTGGGTCGAGAAAATATTGCAGGAAGACCAGCGTACTTCCGCCCCAAGCTCCACCAGGGTTTCAATCAATACGGCAGTCTGAATGGTCATATGGATACAGCCCATGATTTTCGCCCCCTTCAGAGGCTGCTGATCACGGTATTTAGCGCGGATTGCCATTAATGCGGGCATTTCGCCTTCAGCAATCTGAATCTCACGTCTTCCCCAGTCCGCGAGAGAAATATCAGCCACCCGGTAGTCCTGTACCCCGGTTGACTCCTGAAGGGATCCTTGATGTCCATCAGTTACATCAGGGTTAGCACTCATAAACCGTATCCTGTTCTGCGTATTATCCAAATCAGTGTGAAGTCTAGCAGCGGCAATAACCTATATCAATAAGTTTTGATATAGTATTATTGAACTTTAAAAATCATATTGAGTCTAAGCTTGAAAACTGCAGGTCTCCAATGTCGAATTCTCTTGGAAAAACCACAATCATATTGTCGAATCAACCTCAGCCATACGGTACTTTGAGTAATGAAAATTCAGGTAATTCAACGACGCAAACAGATGCTCGAACGAGCAGTTTCAATGGGCGTAAAGTTGAGAAATCTGACCATGTTTCATTGCTTTTAGATGATAGTCACGATAATCCACTGGTCACCGACTCCGATACACAGCAATGGCTCAAGGTAACCGAATTGAGAGATAATATCACTCAATGCCTGGAGCATACGTTTGATGGCTCTGATAAATCTTTCAAAAGAAAACTAATGCTCAATGGAGCAATAAGGCTAGGGGGTAAAACTGCGGGCCGAAATGCCGCGGTTGTTGCTGTTGGTACTGGTGTTGTTTTTGGTTGTGCGGTAGGCAGTGCCGGCACTGTATTACTCCCTGTTGTAGCTGCAGCTGGAATGATTGCTTTAGTGGCCGTAGCTACGGGAAGCTCAGCCCACATTGCCAGGCTAGGTGGGATTCGGCAAAGCCATAAATATTTCATCCATGAGAAAAAATGGTTCAAATATTTTGTAGATAAAGATCATATGAAACTGTTCTTGAAAGAGAAGCCGGAAAAAAAAGATATCAAGGCCCTGGAAGAGCTGGTGACTAACATTAATGACAGACTTTCCGATCAATTCGAAGAAACCTTTGAATCAGTCAATCAGGCACTGAAAAGGAAAAAGGACCCTCGCTGTTTAAAACAGGAGCTTAGATTTGCTCCCGATATTTTAAATATCTTTCTGGAACTGGCTAAAAATCGGTACACCGCTCGCCAGACCACCAATACAGAAGCCCCCCATGAACATGAAAATCCGGGTAATTCCAGTAATGAAATTCTTGATACCAGACTGACATACGCCACAGAGCCGGAGTCCCAAAACCCAAAGAATGGGAATACAACGTGGAGTTTTAACCCGCTGACGAAGACTAAAGGTATCAACAATCCGGCATTTATCGATGACACTTAATCAGCAGTGCAAAAAGGAACGAGAGCAGCCTTTCAACTGCCCACAATCAGGAAAGATTAAAGACCAGCAGCCTTGCGAAGCAGTTCGGCTTTATCCGTACGCTCCCAGGTAAACTCTGCCTCTTCACGACCAAAATGACCATAAGCGGCAGTGGCCTGATAGATTGGACGTTTAAGATCCAGCATTTTCACCAGACCACCGGCACGCAGGTCAAAGTATTCACGAACCAGTTCAGCGATCCGGTCATCAGAGATTGTGCCAGTACCAAAGGTATTGATAGCAATAGAAGTCGGTTCAGAAACACCAATGGCGTAAGAAATCTGAATTTCACAACGATCAGCCAGACCTGCAGCAACAATATTTTTGGCCACATAACGCCCGGCATAGGCTGCAGAACGGTCAACTTTTGATGGATCTTTTCCGGAGAAGGCACCACCACCGTGACGGGCCATACCACCATAGGTATCAACAATAATCTTGCGCCCGGTCAGGCCACAGTCGCCAACAGGACCGCCAATGACAAAGATACCGGTTGAATTGATATGGTATTTAGTCCCTTGATGGAGCCAGCTTTCCGGGAATACCGGTTTGATAATCTGCTCCAGCACTTCATGGCGAAGCTCTTCCAGAGAGACATCCGGAGAGTGCTGGGTAGAGAGGACCACTGCCTCAACACTCTGAACCTTACCATTGCTGTCATAGCGCAGGGTAACCTGGCTTTTGGCATCCGGACGCAACCAGGGCAGCACACCATTCTTGCGCAGCTGTGCCTGACGCTTAACCAGCTCATGGGCGTAATAAATGGGTGCAGGCATCAGCACAGCCGTTTCATTGGTGGCGTAACCAAACATCAGCCCCTGATCACCAGCCCCCTGCTCACGCTCATCAGTCTCATCAACACCCACGGCAATATCCGGTGACTGTTTACCGATGGCATTCAGAACAGCAACACATTCACCATCAAAACCGAGATCACCGTGATTATAACCAATGCCAGTAACCACACGGCGAACCAGCTCTTCGATATCAACATAAGTTGATGTTCGCACTTCACCGGCAACCACCACCATGCCTGTTTTAACCATGGTTTCAACGGCAACACGGGCATCCGGGTCATCCTTGATAATGGCATCAAGAATCGCGTCAGAAATCTGGTCAGCAATTTTGTCTGGATGTCCTTCCGATACAGACTCCGATGTAAATAGTGAATATTCAGACATAGCCGTATAAACCTCTTAGAAAATTGACACCGCACTCTTATAAACAAAAAAACTGTGTACGAAGTGCAGCAAAGATCCAGACTATTCAGTCATTCAGTCAGGAAGAAAAAAACGCCTGACCTGGATCTGGAAACCATTACGTAATCCCAGGTACTGGGATTCACCATTGACCAGTCCGGCTTTATCAGCCCACTGCGTCAGCTCTTCGGCAGTGAAGCCCAGCCAAAGGTCACCGCAGGACTCTCTCACCCAGTCCTGATCATGATGACTCAGCTCACTGATAAACAGGCTACCGCCAGGTTTCAGCAGTATTGAAGAACAGTGGAAAATATCGACAGGACTGGGTACGTGGTGCAGGACCATATTGGCAACAATACAGTCAAATTCACCGGACATTGCACTCAGGGACTGAATTTCGCCGTGAGTAAACGTAATATTATCCAGCCCTTGCTGATCAGCTCGTTCACGGGAATAACCCAGCATTTTTTCTGAGTTGTCCACCGCATAAACCGACTGAAAAACCAGAGAGAGCGCTTCAAGAAAGTCCCCCTCTCCCGGCCCAAGTTCAAGCGCAAGACCTGACTCAGGAAATGTCGTCGCCGCAATAAGGTCTGAAACCGTTCCGGCATAAAGCTGGTGCTCGGCTATCAACTCCTGGTGCTGGCGAAACTCGTCAGCATTTCGGGCAAAAAAAGCCTGAGAGAGTTCTGACCGTTGCTGGCGAATCATTTGTAACCGTTCAGCCAGCCCATCGGGAAGTGGCAATAAATCCACCGCCTGAAACACTGAACGAACGATCCATTCCAGCCCTTCAACATCGCCACCAGCAGGTGGCAGGGCACGACGGTAGAACACCGTATTGCCTTCCTTACGGGTTAAAACCAGACCCGCCTGAGATAAAACCTTCAGATGGTGACTCATCGCTGGCTGGCGCATTTGAAATACAGCGCTCAATTCCAGCACACCAAGGGACTCTGTACTTAAGACCCGGAGGATCTGTAACCTCAGAACATCACCACTGGCTTTAGTCACCATCGCCAGTTGGTCGAAAGCATCAATCAGCACAAGTCATCCTTTCCGTCATTTTGCGCAGTAAATCATTGATTTATTTACCCGGTATTCTGGTCATAAAGTGTAGCAAGCCACCAAACCTATATCAAAATATTTTTATATACAATCAATAGACACAAGAAACCCATTCTCTGCACTATATTTATGCAGCACTCTCAGGCCTATAACGTAACCGTAACCGTAACCGTAACCTGCCCGAAATGGAGATTTAGTGGGAGGAAGGAAAGTACGCTGCCTATGACTAAAACGTTTTCCAGGGATATTGCTGGCAATTCAAATTCAATGCTTTATCTGCAAATTGCCATGATGTCCTGTTGTATTTTTAACTTTGACATACTCTGGAATCTGAAAGAGTCTTTGTTGATTACCCGCCTTGGTGTAGAAGCCATTCCGTTTATTAAGCTGACGGTGGTTATGCCTGTCGCTTTTGTCTTTTTAATCGCTTACAGCTTTCTTGCCAACCGACTCAGCAAAAGAACCCTCTTTATTGTCGTATTAACCCCTTTTCTGATTTGGATGCCTCTGTTTTCCATGGTTATTTATCCAAATCTTGACTCATTTGCCCCCAGAGCTTTGATTGACCAACTCTCGCCACATATTCCGGAGCACCTTCAGTTTATTGCTGGCCTGCTCTACTACTGGCCACTCGCGATTTTTTTTGCATTAGCTGAACTTTGGGGATCAGCGGTAATCTGCATCCTTTTCTGGACGGCCGTTAATGATTTTCATGATACTCAAAGCGCTACCCGACAATACCCACTGATCACCATGATCGGCAGTAGCGCATCCATTATTTCAGGCCCTTTGCTCTATTTCTGTGTTTCCAGAGCCGTAGCTACTCCGGGCTCCGGATGGCAGGAAAGCCTGGAAACACTGTCATTTCTGTTCGTGATCTTTGGCCTGCTGATTCTGTTACTCAACGAATACGGTTATCGATTAACCCCGGAAAAAATCACAGAATCCCCTGACCAAAATCAGACCACCACTAATCTGCCACTCATAGCCAGCGCCCGATATCTTTTTCGATGCCCCTACCTTGCCAGTATCGCCCTGGTGATGCTGGCCTACTGCGTGGCCATTAACATGGTGGAACTGGCATGGAAAAGCCAGCTGGTTCAACAATACCCCAATGAAGCGGATTACTCGATGTTCATGGGGAAGGTGGCGCTGATTAATGGCGTCTGCAGCCTGCTATGCGGGCTGCTAACGCCAACGCTGCTGAGAATCAGCTGGTGGGCCGCAGCCTTCGCTACACCAATTATCCTTACCGCAACCGCTCTCCCCTTTTTTCTTGTGGCTATGATTCAAAAAACCCAAATCAACGTGATGGGCCTGGGCTGCTTTGATCTCCCCATGATCGGCATACAGATTGGCATGTACTGTCATGCCCTGGGGAAGTCGGCAAAACACACGCTCTTTGATGCCACCAAGGAGATGACCTTTATCCCTCTGGATGCCGAGCGAAAATACAAAGGGAAGGCCGCTATTGAACTGGTGGTCAGCCGTGTTGGAAAATCCGGCAGCTCATTCTTTCAGCAGATTCTAATCGCAATCTTTGGCTCTCTCGCCCTTGCCATGTCCTGGTTAGCGGGTGCTTTTGTGCTGGCAATAGCGCTATGGCTGCTCGCCATTAAAAAGCTTGGCAGACATTACCATGCTAAAACCAACCGTTAAGACCGCTCCCCGTTTCCCGCTTCCCGAAAAAGAAAAAAGCGAAGCCGCTCCCGCTTTTACGGGCAACGGGCGGCGGGTAACGGGCAACGGATAGAGGATAGTGTTTTAAGTTTGTGCGTGAAGGCTTTAAAATAGCGCCCGAATTCAAACAGACTGGATCCTCAGGAGCACAATTCCCCATGTCCTCACGTCGTGAGCTTGCCAATGCCATCCGCGCCCTTAGCATGGACGCCGTACAGAAAGCCAAATCCGGTCACCCCGGCGCCCCCATGGGTATGGCAGATATTGCTGAAGTACTGTGGCGTGACTACCTGAACCACAACCCGGCCAATCCGGCATGGGCTGATCGTGACCGCTTTGTTCTGTCCAATGGCCACGGCTCCATGCTGCTGTACTCCCTGCTGCACCTCACCGGGTATGGCCTGGACATTGAAGACCTGAAAAACTTCCGCCAACTGCACTCAAAAACCGCGGGCCATCCGGAATACGGTTATGCGCCAGGTATTGAAACCACTACCGGCCCCCTGGGTCAGGGTCTGGCCAATGCCGTTGGTATGGCCATCGCTGAAAAAGCACTGGCTGCCCAGTTCAACAAGCCGGGACACGACATCGTCGACCACCACACCTATACGTTCATGGGTGATGGCTGCATGATGGAAGGTATTTCCCACGAAGTTTGTTCCCTGGCCGGTACCCTGGGTCTGGGCAAACTGGTGGCTTTCTATGATGACAACGGCATCTCCATTGATGGTGAAGTGGAAGGCTGGTTTACCGACGATACCGTTAAGCGCTTCGAAGCGTACAACTGGCATGTTATTCCTGCGGTTGATGGCCACGATGCAGAAGCCATCAAAGCAGCCATTGAGATGGCTCGTACAGAAAAAGACAAGCCCACCCTGATCTGCTGCAAAACTATTATCGGCTTTGGCTCACCCAATAAAGGAGGTAAGGAAGACTGTCACGGCGCGCCACTGGGTGATGACGAAATCAAACTGACCCGTGAGCGTCTGGGCTGGCATCACGCACCGTTTGAAGTGCCTGCAGAGATTTACAACCAGTGGAATGCCAAAGAAGCCGGCACCGCCAAAGAAACTTCCTGGAATGATAAGTTTGCAGCGTATCAGGCTGAATATCCGGAACTGGCCGCTGAATTCACTCGTCGTGAGACCGGTGAACTCCCTGCTGACTTCGCAGAAAAATCCGCGGCTTATATCAAATCCTGCCAGCAGGAAGGTGCAAAAATCGCTAGCCGTAAAGCCTCTCAAAATACCTTGAATGCCTATGGCCCAATGCTGCCTGAACTGCTGGGGGGCTCAGCAGACCTGGCCGGTTCCAACCTGACCATCTGGAGTGGCTCCAAAGGCATCAAGCGTGAAGACGCCAACGGCAACTACCTGTTCTACGGTGTTCGTGAATTCGGCATGACCGCCATGATGAACGGGATTGCCCTGCACGGTGGGTTTATTCCCTACGGCGCCACCTTCCTGGTGTTCATGGAATACGCCTGTAATGCGGTGCGCATGGCCGCCCTGATGAAGCAGCGTTCTATTATGGTTTACACCCACGACTCCATCGGACTGGGTGAAGACGGTCCAACCCACCAGCCTATTGAGCAAATTGCCAGCCTGCGCATGACACCGAACATGAATGCCTGGCGCCCATGCGATACCGTTGAATCGGCCGTCGCCTGGAAACATGCCATTGAACGCATGGATGGCCCAAGTGCCCTGATCTTCTCTCGTCAGGGTCTGCCATGTATGGCAAGAACCGATGTTCAGCTGGCTCAGGTTGAACAGGGTGGATATGTCCTGAAAGACTGTGAAGGCACACCGGAACTGATTCTGATTGCCACCGGTTCAGAAGTTGAGCTGGCCATGAATGCAGAAGCAGTGCTCTCCGGGCAGGGACGCAAAGTGCGCGTTGTCTCCATGCCATCTACTGATGTATTTGATGCACAGGATGCCGAGTACAAACAGTCTGTTCTTCCTCTGGAAGTACCCTCCCGTATTGCTATTGAGGCCGCTGCTGCTGACTTCTGGTACAAGTATGTGGGCCTGGACGGTCGTATTATCGGCATGACCACTTACGGTGAATCGGCACCTGCAGGAGACCTGTTCCCGTACTTTGGCTTTACTGTTGAGAACATCGTCGCAGCCGCAGAAGACCTGCTGGACTAAAACGACAGATCAGCCAACAAAACCTTCCAATCTATAAAACGGCAGAAGACAAACGTCTTCTGCCGTTTTCTTTTCCCTGCCTGTAATCCCTGCGAACGTGATTAAGCATTCCTTCGGTGTAAATTCTTGGTAAGTACTATTGGTACAAGTGTACTCATCTATTTATTGCTAATGGCTTTTATGAAAGAATTATTTATAGCCGTATAAACTAACAATCGATGTAGTCACCTTTACCAGCCTCCTTTCAAGCTTTAGAGCTGGCGAGCACAATCTTCTCCATACCGGAATATAAACCCATTGTCGTATGTGCTTTGGGACACTACAACGATTCGGCTCTTGATCCACAAATTTTTATAGATACGCAGTCACTGCTGAAATCAATCCTTTTCAATAACAGGAAGGCTGATGGCTGCCAGATAACACGGGCCGAAAAAATGACCACTTCAACCGGCACTTCAACCCGAAGTGTTATGGATAAAAGAGAGCGTCTGCTCCTGATACTGACCCTGGGAGCACTAACCGCTCTCGGGCCGCTGGCGATTGACCTCTATTTGCCAGCAATGCCAGCTATAGCCAGCAGCATGGGTGAACCACTGAGCCGCATACAATACACATTAAGTGCTTATACCCTTGGCTTCGCCATTAGCCAGCTAGTCTACGGTCCCTTATCAGACAGATTTGGTCGTTTAACCGTGATGTTTCCAGGCATTATCTTCTTTGCCCTGACCAGCCTGCTGGCGGCATTTTGCACGACAGCGACCCAGTTAATTATTGTTCGTGTTCTGCAGTCATTTTCGGCGGCGGCCATTATGGTGACTATCCCGGCAATGATCCGGGATCTGTTTCCAATAGAACAGGTGGCCAGGGCATTATCATCCATCATACTGGTAATGACCGTTGCACCACTGGCAGCACCCCTGCTGGGTGGTCAGATACTGAAATTTTACGGCTGGCAAAGTCTGTTTATCTTTCTGGCCGTTGCCGCTGTGCTGTCGATGATTCTGGCATTTTTCCGGGTAAAAGAGACATTAGCAGATGAAGACCGTCTCGTTATTCCGCCAGTACAACTCGCCTTAAACTACGCCAATATCTTGAGAAACCGTGAAGCCCTTGGCTGCATTCTCTGCCATGCCTTTTTCTTCGGCGGCATGTTTGCCTTTATTGCCGGTTCACCTTTTATTTATATTGAACTTTTCAACATTCCTGTCGAACAATACGGCCTGTTGTTTGCCGTCAATATTCTGGCCATGAGCATGACCAACATGGTCAACATCCGACTGATTGGACAGTTCCCGCTCTTTACGATTTTACGGGGCGGGAGCCTGATTGCTGCGGTTTCGGCGCTGATACTGCTCTTTAATGCTGTCACCGGTTTCGGCGGACTGCCAGGGTTGATGATTCCCGTCGCCTGTTACATCGCCTGCATTGGTTTCACCGGCCCTAACTCCAATGCCCTGGCATTGTCTCACTTTCCAAAATCTGCTGGCTCTGCCAATGCGTTAGCGGGCGCGCTGCGATTCACGATTGCCGGTATCACCTCTGCACTGGTGGGCTATCTTCACGATGGTACAGCCATCCCCATGGCAGCGATTATGGCAGGCTGCGGACTGCTGTCAGTGGCAGCTCTGGCGTTAACAAGAAGTTCTGGCGAGATTGAGGAGCCTGCGGTTATCTAAATATCGTAGTCCGTTGTCCATTGTCCGTTGTCCGCAAAAGCGCAAGCAGGCCCGGCTTTTTCGGACTACGGACATCGGACATCGGACATCGAGAATCAGGCAACGCTCATAACGTTTTGGTATTATAATCCACCCATTGAAACTCGAGCTGGACAAAATAAACCATGACATACAGGGTGGCCATCAACGGTTATGGGCGAATCGGCCAGTGTATACTGCGTGCACTTTACGAAAACGGCTATCGTCACAATGCTCCTTATGGGAATCTTCACGGAATAGAAGTGGTCGCCATTAATGAGCTTGCCAGTATTGAAACCCTGGCTTACCTGACTCGCTATGACACCACCCATGGTCGATTTCCGGGTCAGGTCACTGCCGATGATACACACCTCTTTATCGGCGATGACCGCATTCGGATTTTCAATGAACCTTATCCCCACAAGCTCAACTGGAAAGACCTTAACATTGATCTGTTACTGGAGTGTTCAGGCTCATTTAATGATCGGGCAACGGCAGAGATCCATATTGAAATGGGCGCTTCCCGCCTGCTGTTTTCCCAACCCGCCAAACCCGATGTAGATGCCACCATCGTCTATGGCATCAATGAAGAGCAGTTAAGCCCTGAGCACCGTATTGTGTCCAGTGCATCCTGTACCACCAACTGCATTGTACCTGTGCTCAAAACACTGAATGAAACGTTGGGTATTGAGTATGGCTCCATGACCACAATTCATTCAGCCATGAATGATCAGCCAGTCATTGACGCCTATCACCAGAATAATCTTCGCCTCACCCGCAGTGCCCTGCACTCCATAATCCCGGTGGATACCGGTCTTGCCAAAGGCATTAACCGGTTACTCCCGGAACTTAAAGATCGATTTAAAACCAGTGCCGTTCGTGTACCAACCATTAATGTTTCCTGCATTGATCTTACCGTTCAGGTCAGCAGGGAAACCTCTGAAGCGGAGGTTAACCGCATTCTTGAGCAGGCAACCTATGGTCGACTGGAAGGCATTCTGGGGTTTACCAATGAGCCCCACGCCTCTGTAGATTTCAACCACGATAGTCGTTCATGCATCGTTGATGGAACTCAAACTCAGGTTTCTGCCCATCGGCTGGTCAGGCTGCTATGCTGGTTTGACAATGAGTGGGGATTTGCCAATCGGATGCTCGATGTTGCTGGTCACTGGTTAAAATCAACTGTGGATAAATAATCCACAGCGACTTATTTCAGCGACACCGTTAACGTTTTCAAATACCATTCACCAGCAAGCACCAGAAAATCTGTAACCCTTCGAAAACCCTTGAAACACCACTTGATTCAAGTCATTAGTGCGTATCAATGAATACCTGAAGCGCAATTTATATGCTATCGTCCCGACGTTTTTTCGCCATTCCGAAGTTATCCCCGGCCGTTTTTTACCGGATATGCATTAATAAACAATGCTGCCATGGGTAAAAAACCAGCCATGAGTGAATATCAAGAGGGCTCTCCATGAACGTTTTAAAAATGACCGAGCTGGATCTGGCAGGCAAACGCGTACTGATCCGCGAAGACCTCAATGTTCCGGTAAAAAACGGTAAAGTCACCAGTGACGCCCGTATTCTGGCTTCCCTGCCAACCATCAAACTGGCGCTGGAATCCGGTGCTCATGTCATGGTCACCTCTCACCTGGGTCGCCCTGTGGAAGGTGAGTACGAAGAACAGTTCTCCCTGAAGCCAGTAGCTGACTACATTGCCGAATTGCTGGGCAAAGAAGTTCGTCTGGTGAAGGACTGGGTCGACAGTGGTTTTGAGGTGGCTGCCGGTGAACTGGTCATTCTGGAAAACTGTCGCTTCAATGTCGGTGAGAAAAAAGACGACGAAGGGCTGTCCCGTAAAATGGCTGCCCTGTGTGATATCTATGTTATGGACGCCTTTGGTACCGCACACCGTGCCCAGGCTTCTACACACGGTGTTGGCAAGTTTGCTGCTATTGCCTGTGCCGGCCCACTGCTGGCTGCTGAGCTGGAAGTACTCGGCCAGGCCATGGATAAGCCTCAGCGCCCAATGACAGCTGTCGTCGGTGGTTCCAAGGTCTCCTCAAAACTGACCGTTCTGGAATCCCTGTCAAGCGTTTGTGACCAGCTGATCGTGGGTGGCGGTATCGCCAATACCTTCCTGGCAGCGGCCGGTAG
>NZ_JAVRMB020000253.1:0-3466 GCF_031844845.1 Endozoicomonas sp. | reverse complement strand
CAGTATTCACCACCTCAAACAACTGATCACCACTCAGGATTCCGGCCATGGCCATAAGCCATCGACTACTGAACCGGCTGATCCGGCTGGAACAGTTACAGCACCAGCAGCAACTGTCTGATATCAAACAGGGGCTTGCGGACCTGGAAAAACAAAATATGCTGATTGAAGCACTGGACCAGCTGATCACGACGCCTCTTTTCTCCTCACATCGGTCTCCCGGTACCGCTCACCCACTACTGCGCGGACTTCAACTCAATAATGGTTCGGTATTTCGTGCACAGCTGTTAACCAACCTGCAACAGTGTCTTGACGTCCGAAGCCAGCAAATGACCGCTATAAAAGCAATGGCAGATATCGCCCGGATTCGGCAACAGCGGTTGAAACGGTTGCGCAGTCTGCCTGCTTCTTAGTTTTGTTATTTGTCATTGGGTGCTTTGTCATTGGCGGTTCTGTCATTCTGTACAGGGATTGTACGGAATCCACCGGGCAGGGATAGCCATCTGTCCGGGCATCCACTTCCCTGTGAGATGGGTCCTGTACAATCCCTGTACAGGATGACAGAGGGAGGAAATATCACTGTCAAATTCTGAATAACGACCTGGGGCCGTTTTTATAGACGACAGTCGATAAATTACCATAAGACAACGGCGCCCCCCTGCAATTGTCAGTAAGTTTCTGACAACAGACAGACAACCGGGTCAGACTATCACTGTTGTTCCTGTGCAATATCTGACAAGCCCTGGCCAGCCTGATTACATCAGGCCAGTCGGTATCCTGCTGCTGAACAACCAGAGCATCCTCCGGCGAAGATAACGCCTTTAACTTCTGGCAGAGATCGGCACATTGTGCAGAGAGCCTGGCAATGTCATCCACATTCCTCGACACCAGAGCCCTACCCTGACGTTGCAGCAGGGATTCCAGCTGTTGTAAAAGGCTCAGGGTTTGCTCCAGCCGATGACTCATAAACATACCTATACATACCTATGGAGAATGGTTGCCCCCGGTGGCGGCAGGGCGTACTTCCCTGGCATTCATCACCTGACACCGGATAACACGTCCATTGTCTTTTTTAATCGGAATAATATCACCAATACGACCATTATCTGCGGCAATGCCACTGGTGGTTAATGTTACCGTATCAGAGCTGGCGATAATGGTTACCGGTGTGCCACGGCGCACAACCACCGCCTTTTTAACCAGATCCGCAGTCATGATGGTGCCAGCCCTGACCGGTCGCACGGTAACATACCCGTCGAGCTCCCGGGGATGGTGAAATAACCCCTGCCTTACTGAGCTGAAAGCCCTTTCCTCCGCATGCAGGTGACCAGGTACCTCGCCCCTGGCCAGATCCCTGCCGACCACCAGCACCGGAACCACAAAGTCGATTTGGGCAGACAGACGTTGTTTCCACCCCTTAGCCACCTCATCAGTTACCTCATCAATAACCGGGCAGACCAGGAAAATACTGACCCTGCCACCGGCCGTCAGTTCAGAAAGCCGGATATCCGGCATCACCGGGCAATCCGGCAACTGCTGCCAGCGCTCCCGCTGCAACAGGATAATGCTGACCTGTCGACCCCGCCGTTGAGCAGCCTGCCTGTCTGCCTGCTTCTGCAGGTATTGATAAACGACGGTAAACGTACGACTGTCAGCAGTATCTTTTGGCGCAGCGATCCTCTCATCCTGCTGATGGCCACCAGCATCGCAGGGCACGAAAGACAAGATCAACGAAAGCAAGAGTAAATCAGGCAGCCTCCTGATAAACATAATTTTCGTCAGTGAACAAAAATGCATGCACGACATTCGTGTACTACCCTGAACTCAACTTAAACCTGAACTGAAAATAGACGGTTTTTATCGTTCATGTTGATGTCATTTGAAGCAGCTCTCGGCATTCACCCGACCATGACGCAACTGCGCAGCACGCAGATTGCCGTGCAGTCGGGCAATGTATTTAATTCAGAAACTCCCGGTTACCGGGCCATGGGCTTTAATCTGCAGCTGACAGAAGCATTGGCAGGCCTGGCCCTAACCAATAAACGACATATCTCTAACAAATTAACTCCAGAAACGAACCTCACACTGAGAAATAGCGGAGACAATACCTCGGCAAACGGTAACGATGTTTCCCTGCCCATGGAACAGGCGGAACTGGCCCGGGCCATGGCCGGTTTCAATATCAGCCTTGCCCTGGTTCGGGAACGTTTAACCATGCTTGATAAAGTAATCGCCGGGCGTTAAACAGGAAAAATCCATGAGTTTTCAGACCATTCAGCAAATGTCCGGCTATGCCATGGTGGCCCAGTCAACCCGCCTGGGGCTGGTGGCCGAAGCCTTATCCTACAGTGGCGTGCCCGCTGCATCAGCATCGGAAGTACTGCAGCCGGGTCGGGCTTTGCTTCAGGCCCGGCCACTGCCAGTCAGTGCATCATCCCCGGACAATAGCGTTCCAGCCTTTGCCGTAGAAGTGGCCCGGATTGTTAAAGAGAATGGTGCACCCCAGGTTCGGTATCAACCGGGTCATCCCCTGGCCAATGACCAGGGGGAGGTATTTTATCCGGATATCAGTACCGTTGAAGAGATGGCCACCATGATGTCAGCGGCCCGGGACTTTGATGCGGCGGTGACCGTCTTTAATAGCGCCCGGCAGATGCAGGGGCAGGTGCTGGAGCTGATCGCTCTTTAAGAAACGCTGAGATATCTTCACTCTTCAGATGAGCTGAGGCTCTTTGGGAAGTGGCAACGACTAACTCCACTGTCATCCTGTACAGAATGACAGGTGGCGGAGATTTCCCACCCACTGTCATCCTGTACAGGGAATGTACAGGATCCATCTCACAGGGAAGTGGAGGCCCGGATAGATGGCTATCCCTGCCCGGTGGATTCCATACAATCCCTGTACGGAATGACAGAGGTCTGAGATATTCCACCCACTGTCATCCTGTACAGGGAATGTACAGGATCCATCTCACAGGGATGTGGAAACCCGGATAGATGGCTATCCCTGCCAGGTGGATTCCGTACAATCCCTGTACGGAATGACAGCGGGAAAACCCAACCGGCACGGTGTACGATGATGCTATTTCACAAACGCCTAATCTACTGGCAAATGGGGAACTTATTTCAGGATACGTTCATACCCGTTCGTCCTGAAGCCTGTCGAAGGGCGTGAACTCCAGGCCTATGACAAGATTGTGCCAAATACCCTTCGTCCGTTCATCCTGAGCGAAGTCGAAGGGCGCTCAGGATGAACGGAGATCGATTTCTAAATTGGGAAGTTATTAAAGGACTGTTCCTTAACGCCCACGAAAAACGTCAATCGTTGGAAATCGTGTCAGCGGCCACGGCGCCAGATTGGCAGCCAACTACAGCCTCAGGAGTGTGGGAACGAGATTAAAAATAAAAAAATGGACCGATAAATCGGTCCATAAAAGTAAAGCGACAATGTTATTGTTTTTAGAAG
>NZ_JAVRMB020000252.1:0-9182 GCF_031844845.1 Endozoicomonas sp. | reverse complement strand
GAATGCATACCGTACTCGCCACAAGTGAATAACCAGCCTGAAACCCCCACAGGTTCGGACAAGGAGAGGTTTCTCCACATGCGGCCAGATCCGTATGCATTCCCACGCAGAGCATGGGAACGAGGGTTTTTCGACAGCCTCGAAGGCGGGAATCCATCTCGAGAGAGGGAGTCTATCTCGAGCAGTGGATCCCCGCCTTCGCGGGGATGACGGTTAGGTGTTAATTCTCCCTTTTACGACAGCCTCCTTCGCGGGGATGACGATGGTAGATTCTTAATTGCTGTTTCCCCTAAGCTCAACACCCTGAGCCCTGCTATTTTATTGATAAACTGAAACGGCTGATTTTACGGCCTCGCCCGGAGTGAAGCTATGACCCTGTCTCAACAGGGCTGACTCCAGTGCAGAAAGGCAGTTCAGAACATTGGTCTGGTTGGCGGCATAACCCATCAGGCCAATTCGCCATACTTTTCCGGCAAAGGCTCCGAGTCCTGCACCAATCTCAAGGTTGTACTCCGTCAGTAACTGTTGTCTTACCGCCAGATCGTCAATGCCTTCCGGAATAAGGACGGCATTCAGCTGGGCAAGTCGCTCTTCTTCAGGTACCAGCATTTCAAGCCCCATGGCGGCAAGACCTGCCACCAGAGCCTGGTGATGCAGCTGATGGCGCTTCCAGCTATTTTCCAGACCTTCTTCCTGTAGCAGGCAGAGCGATTCGTGGAGCGCATAAAGTTGATTGACCGGTGCCGTATGATGGTAGGCTCTTTTTCCCTCGCCTCCCCCGTCTTGAAACCAATAGCCCATGATCAGGTTCATATCGAGAAACCAGCTTCGCACAGGTGTTGTTCTGGCCTGGATCTTCTCTATCGCCGCGTCGCTGAAGCTGACAGGGGATAGACCGGGAACACAGGACAGGCACTTCTGTGAACCAGAGTAAACCGCATCAATTCCCCATTTATCAACCTCCAGCTCAGAACCGGCCAGAGAGGTGACCGTATCGACAATAGTCAGGCAGTCATGTTTTTTGGCCAGCTCACACAGCGTTTTGGCATCAGAGCGTGCACCGGTTGAGGTTTCTGCATGAACAAAAGCCAGAATTTTTGCATCAGGGTGGGCTTGCAGTGCTTCTTCAACGGCAACCGGGCTTACGGCTCTGCCCCAGTCAGACTCCACAACCACAGCAGTGCCACCCATGCGTATGACATTCTCTTTCATACGACCGCCGAAGACGCCATTGATACATACAATGACTTTGTCGCCTTCTTCGACCAGATTGGCAAAACAGGCTTCCATTCCTGCAGATCCGGGGGCGGAGATGGGTAATGTGAGACGATTACTGGTTTTAAAGGCGTATTGGATCAGTGTTTTTAACTCATCCATCATTCGGATGAATTCGGGGTCAAGGTGTCCGATGGTGGGGCGAGACAGTGCTTCCGTGATTCTCGGATGAACATCAGAAGGACCAGGCCCCATCAGGGTGCGTCTTGGGGGATGAAAAGAGGTGATTGTCATAACTGCCTGCTTCCTGTCGCTATCGGCATCTTCACTTATGGACACGGATAATGCCGGGCTATTATTTTCGTGAATGTAGCGAAGCCTGAAAGTCAGACAACTATCAGGCAACTATCAAGCAAAAACGGTCGTTCAGTTGGCTGGCTTTAATATCACCTCAGGCAGAGGGTATTCATCAACCACAACTTTACCAGAAGAAGGCATGATTTCTGCCTTGCCTTTCACCACGGTTTTACCGTTCTGGTTCACTACATTAGTGGAGACTGTAGCACGCTTGCGCTGTTCGTTGATCTCCAGAATTTCCAGTTCAACGGTTACCGTATCGCCGACTTTTACCGGGCGCATGAATTTTAGCTCCTGTCCCAGATAGATACCACCCGGGCCAGGAAGTTTGGTGGCCAGGGCACAGGAAATCAGTGAGGCTGTCCACATGCCGTGGGCAATGCGACCTTCAAACTGTGTGGTTGCTGCATACGCCTCATCCAGATGAACCGGATTGGTATCTCCGGATACTTTGGCAAACAGCAGGAGGTCTTCTTCGGTCAGTGTGCGGGTCAGGCTGGCCCTGGTGCCGATGGTTAACTCTTCAAATGGTATGTTTTCCAGCTTGCGCATAAGGTATGGCTCTATTGCTTTGTTAAAGTATGGATAGCCGGTAGCCAGAGTGGCCTGCCTACCGATCAGGGGCAGTATATTTTGATCGGGAATGATTATCGTACCTGTTGTGGAGTACTGGAGGACTCCCGGAATGGTTTTTAATTCACCATTTCTTGTCTCTGGATTGAAAGGTTAACACTTCAGCTGAGGTTACTGAATCAGAAGTTGGTGGTGGTATTTTTCAAGAAGGTTCAGTGGGGTTTGAACCGGGTCGGGGGGCTATCTGCAAAAGCTCGGTAAGGGAAATTTTCCCCCTGCTTTTCGAGCCTGTCTTGATATAGGGCGTGTCGCCAAGGTCATAATAGCCTGAAATTTTCTTTGAAGTCATTCCGTGAAGTTTATTTTTGAGAAGATCAGGGACTTTATCTGAAATAGCAACAGAGTCGAGTTTGAACTCTTTATTACCTGAAGGTAGATCTCTGAATCGGGTGTGTTTTGACTTCAGGGCTCGAATTACGCCTTTTTCAATTTGTTTTTGAAGTAATGGTAGCTTCTTTTCGCTGACTCCCAGTGCGGTGAGAGTGTTTAAGTCTATATCACCACGAGATATATCCAGGTGGATCATAATACCCAGCCTATTATCGCCGGCCTTGTTTCCAGTGACTTTTTTCTTTGCCAGTGCCTTTGCGAATTCAGGTAGTTGTTCCATAAACTCTTCCAGCTTTGAGAAAGGAGTTTGCACCATAATATCCAGTGAGCCATTCAGGTCTTCATCCAGCTTCATCTGGCCTGTCCGAATGTGAAACGGACCGGATTGATTGTCACTGAATTCAAGGCTATCGAAAAAGATATTTGGCTTCGATGCCTGATCTCCTGCCAGATTCTGATGACGCCCTGCATGTAAATCGATCAGGGACAGGCTTGTCACATCGGGGATGTAATCAGACATGTCGGGTGCAAGGCTTTTGATATTTCTGAGCTCGATATTTGCTGTGTGAGACTTGAGTTGAACGCCGGTTTCTTCCTGATTCCAGATAGGTGGCTCTGGTGAAATATTACCTGTGCGCGTAAAAGGGTTATCCGGCAGCGGCTCCATTAGTCTTGAACAATAGCGGTTGATGGAAGTGGCGACTAATGACAGGAGATTACTTTCGCCAATAAACTCTGGCTCATGGATTTCTATAGAGAGGGTTATGGGTTGCTTCTGGCTTTTCTCTGCCGGGCCAGATGGAACATATTCTACCTCAAAGGCGAGCCTGTCGGCCTTGATGACCAGGCTCTCTTTTTTACTACCGGGTTCAGGTGGTCTTACTATCCCGGGCTGTATACCCTCAAGGTGAATATTACTGATTCTTATAATGGGGTTTTCACTGCCTGACTGGTCATTGGCTGGAGCCGTTACTCCCTGAGTTTGGAGTGATGGTGTTTGAGTACTCTCTGGTCTGTAACTACGAGCCCATCTTAGTCCTGCTGAACGGTCACTTTTGGAGGTCAGCTCCAGCTTTCCCCGGGTGATATGAATGTCCTGCTGTTTACCCAGATGAAGCATGGCAAGAGACATGCCGAGTTGGCGCAACTCCGATTTTGGTACTCCAACGGTTTTAATGCCGGCTTTAGCCAGAGCCCAGCCAACCATGTCTACTTTGCTGTCTGGTATCGCCATATCTTTTGCATCAGCGAATTCTCCTGCTGCGGCAAGTCCTGCCTGTGCCAATGAGGCTGCAAGCCCCAGTGCGCCAATCCCGAATTTAGAAGCCTCGGACACTCCCTGCCCCAGGGAAACCCAACCTTTGGTAAGTGTCTGGCAGGTGGTCCTGGCAAGATCATATGAGAAATGGGTTGCTGCTCTGGTAATCTCTTTTAGTGGGGCAGGTTGCCAGCCCAGATAGGAAGCTGGCTCCGCTTTTGTGACTGAGCGCTTAGAGAGTTGTGTTGTCGGTATCTCCTGTGCAGGACCAGACACTTCCTGCTCCAGGGAAGACCAGCCTTTGGCAAGTGTCTGGAAGGTGGTCCTGACAAGATCATATGAGAATAAGGCGGCTACTCTGGCAATCTCTTTCAGTGGGGCAGGTAGCCAGCCCGGATAGGAGGCTGACTCCGCTTTTGTGACTGAGCGCTCAGAGAGTTGTGTTGTCGGTATCTCTTGTGCAGAACCGTCTCTCAAACCCTGGGTTAGTGTAATGGTCTGGCTGCTGTTCGGTGTATCTGGCCTGCTCTCTGGAGGAGTATGTTGACTGTGATGTGGGCCGTTAATGCCTGAAGGTCTGTCCATATTTCAGAAATCGGCGGCTTGCCAACATAGTTAACCTGTGAGGTACTCTGTAATTGGCTGGTTGGTAGTATTTATTCAATGGCAGGGAGCTTATATGGTTGGTTGCTTTCGCTTGATTTCGCTCGCGATAGCGTTAACGCTAAGTGTGTGTATAAAGGGGGATGATCGTGTTATGAAAGAGTCTCAGGTAGTTTTGGATTTCTGGTTTCAAGAGTTGAAGCCAGCACAGTGGTATGAAAAGAATCCTGCTCTGGATCAGCAGATTATTGAGCGTTTCGGCGAGATACATGCCATGGCCGTGGCCGGTGAGCTTTTCAGCTGGCGGACAACCCCTGCAGGGCGGGTGGCTGAGTTGATCGTTCTTGACCAGTTCAGTCGGAATATGTTCCGGGACTCAGCGAAGTCCTTTGCTTTCGACGGGATTGCGCTGGTGCTTGCCCAGGAAGCGGTGAGTACCGGAGCACTGGATCATCTGGGTGAGTTTCAGAAAAATCTGATCTTGATGCCTTATATGCACAGTGAATCCCGGGTTGTTCATGAAGAGGCGATGGGGTTGCGCAAGCGTTATGGGCTGGATCTTGCCTGGGAGCAAAAGCATAAGGAGATTATTGACCGGTTTGGACGTTATCCTCACCGGAATGAGATTCTTGATAGGGTTTCCACCCCGGAAGAAGTTGAATTTCTTAAACAGCCGGGTTCTTCTTTTTAATCGATTTTTTAATTGATGGTGGAATGGTTGGCGGTGTCTGATGTCATGGAAGCCAAAGGCAGAGTGACAAAAACAAAGGTAATGACTGGGTAGGTTTCTCAGTCATCGTTTGTCTATATTTACGTGTTGTCGGCTGGCCCTGTTTCAATGTTGTCAGGGCAGGCTGATTTTAATCAAAGCGCCACCCATAGCCGATTCAGTAATAGCAATATGCCCTTCATAGCCTTCGATAAGGTCACGGACAATAGCCAGTCCAATGCCTTGGCCGGGTTTCTGGCAATCGGCCCTGATACCTCTTTGAAAAACCCGCTTATGTTCTTCTTCGGCAATGCCTGGTCCATCGTCCTCAATGATTAAAATCAGTTCTCCCGATGGTTTTTGCGGTGTTGTTTGTATATAGCCAGTAACAGAAACGGCTGTTTTACAGAATTTAAAGGCGTTCTCCATCAGGTTACCCATAATTTCCAGAAAATCGCCCTCATCACCATGGAACAGGCAGGATGGGTCAAGGTTTATCTGAGTGTTCACCTGTTTTTCCAGGTAAACCTTGGTCAGGGTATTCCGAAGGTCGTTAATTAACGGTTGAATCTGAACGACCTGACGGGTTAAACCAAGCTGACCGGTTATGGTTCGGTGCAGATGATAACCAATAATTTGATTCATCCGGTTAACCTGGGTGTTGAGGTTATGGCAAAGTTCCAGAATGGTTTCTTTGTTGGGGTTATCGCTTTGAATCTTGAGGGTATTGCTGAAGCTTTGTAATACCACGAGGGGTGTTTTCAGGCTATGGGTCAGGTCATCCATGGTTGTACGGTATTTTTCCCGCTGCTTTTGTTCAGAAACCAGCAGTGTGTTAATACTGTCTGTCAGTCGTTTAACTTCGGTTGGAAACGCCCCATGGAGGAACTGGCGATGCCCGGATTCAATATCATTGAGTTGTTTTGAGACTTGTCTGAATGGTTTCAGTGACCACCATAAGGCCAGCCAGAAGGTGCCCAGAATAAGCAGGGATACAAGGCTTATCCAGATACGCAGATGGTTTTTAAAAACGTCAATAATCGCAAAGTAACGTTGAGCGGGTACGATAGTAACAAAGCTATAGCCCGGGGATTTTCTGCTTAACAGGGTGTCGACCTCGTAGGCAAGAAAGGGTTTTCCTTCCAGTTGCAGTATCTTGAAAGTGACACGTTTTTCCAGATCAAAATCAGGCGTATAGCTAATGGGATTGCCATTGGTAGACATAGACTGCCAAACCAGGTGGCCACTGGCATCGTAAATATAACCCAGTAAATTGTCTGCACCGGGTGTGTTGAATCGTTTATCCGACAGTTGCTCGGGCATTACCAGCTGCCCGTTTTCCTCCCTGGCGACGGCGGCCAGCATGGTATTGGCATTAGACGCCATTTGTTCCCGCGTGGTGCGTTCTATGGTCTCGTTGAAAGAACTCAGGACCGATATCAGCACCAGGCTAAAGGAGATAATCAATAGCAGCGTTACGGCAATGGTCACACGACCTTTCAGGGATTCAATCAGGCGCATGGTTTTTTATTGGCCTGGCTTTTCATGGGCTGGCAATTCGAATCGATAACCCTGGCCGCGAACGGTGGCAATGGGATTAGTATCGCTGTGTTGTTTCAGTTTTTTGCGCAGACGGTTGATCAATACTTCCAGGACATTGCTGTCCGGGGGATGATCGTGTCCATAAAGCTGATCTTCCAGCGTGGAGCGTGACAACACTTTATTAGCGTTACGCAGGAATGACTCCATCACAGTATATTCATAGCTGGTCAGGGGGACTGATTCATCGTTGATCATAAACTGCTGTGTCAGGGTATCCAGGCTGAATGGGCCGGAGGCCATTACCGGTTGGGAAAAACCGGCACTGCGACGGATCAGTGCATTCAGGCGGGCTTTGAGTTCTTCAAGCTCAAAGGGTTTGACCAGGTAATCATCGGCACCGGCATTTAAACTGCTGACTTTATCCCGCCAGTTGCCCCGGGCGGTCAGCACCAGAATAGGGGTGGCAATACCTTTGTTTCTGGCTCTTTTGATCAACTCAAGGCCGTCAAGGTCGGGCAGTCCAAGATCAATAATCGCAATATCCGGTGTGTGATTCTGAAAAAAATGCCAGCCTTCTTTGCCATTATCCGCCGGCAGGGTAGTGTGCCCGGCCTCCTGGAGCTGGTAGCACAGATGATGGAGTAAAAGTGCTTCATCTTCGACCACAAGAATATTCACCCGACGCTCCTTCTGATCAGACATTAACGGAACGGAATCTGTTTGCACTGGTAGTAGGTTGCCCTTGGTTTATCATTATAATTCAGGTCAATAAAACCCGGCAGCAATTTTTGGGGTGGGATATAGATGTGCACATAGTTGGCGGATTTGGCTTCGGCAATGGCCATAGTTTTTTCTGAATCAGCATAATACCCAAGGAGAGCACCGGTATCGGTATAGCGCTGTAACAGGTTCTGAACAATTTCTTCGTTGTGAACCATTGTGCACTCGGATTCTGGCAAGGGCGGGAATTGACCGATAGTGATCTCTTTGCCGCTTTCTGTCTGACGGGTGGTGGTGGTCATCTGGGCGCAGCCGGCGAGCAGGAATGCGATGGTTAACAGGCTGACAATACTGATAATACGTTTAATTTTTCTGGCCGTGAGGTTTTTCAATACACAGCAACATGCCAGATTTATATGGCATGTTGCTTATTATACTACAGGTGTCTTTAATTCGAATTAGAACTGATAGGAAACATTGATATAGACCATTTGCTGGTCTTTTTGTTTTAGTTTCATTGTGTCAGCAGGGTCGGTAAATTCTAACTTAACCTTGTTATCCATATGTATATAGCGATAGCCCAGTTCGGCAGAGATGGCGGGTGTAAACTCCTGAATCAAACCCAGCTGAACACCATATAGGGCCCCGCTATCCTTTTTTGAAGCCTTGTCCACCGTGATTCCCAGTTCTTTGACATCAATATCGACTTTCATGCGGTTGTAACCGAGGGTTCCTCCCACAAAGTATTTTGTGCTCTCGAGCTGAAACAGGTTGTCTATGTAGTCTACTGAAAAACTCAGTTCTTCATTGTTTATTGATTGGTCCATTTGTACGCCTGGTTCAATATCTGCTTTGTCAGAGCCCTTGATGCGGCCTAAATTAGCATAAAGGCGAATATTGTCATTGATAAAGGTGCCTGCCCTGAGACCGGTATATGAATCTTTGAACTGGCCGTTACCGCCATCAGCCTTAATATCATGATCCGAGCTTCCCAAAGTAGCGCCCACAAACCAGTCATTAGCCATGACAGCGGAAGAACTCATTAATACGGAAGCTGCCAGTGGGGCTGTAGTGATTTGTTTGAACATTTTTTCCTGCCTTCAAATGTGTGCATCAAAACGGATTAGAGCCATTCTTTTCGGAAGAAAAATGACGCTAACCAGGTTGTGTGCACATTATGCAAAGGCAACATTAATGAACTCTTAACTGGATACTGTTTTCAGTAAAATTAAAAGATAATTAAAAAGAGTGCCTTTCCAGCCACAGTAGCAAGTCCCCATAAACTTCCTGACGATTCACTTCATGAAATAACTCATGCCGGGCATCGGGATAGAGTTTCAGGCTGACATTTTTATGGCTGGAATCGGTAAAGGCTTTCTCCAGACGTCTGAGTCCATTGGGCGCGCTTATCGGGTCTTTATCCCCCCCAATGATTAGAATCGGAAGCGGGTGATGAATTTTTGCCAGTGTGCTGCGTGAGCAAATTTCCTGCAAACCCTGAAATAAATCGGCCCAGAGCTGATTGGTACAGGCAAATCCACAAAGGGGGTCGGTCGCATATTTTTGGACGGACTCTGGATCTCGGCTTAACCAGTCAAAGTCCGTGATATTAGGTTTGAACTTTCGATTGTAGTCAGCAAACATCATCTGATGAATAACAGGGCTGTTACCAAACGCTCCCTGTCGCCATATCTCAAGTTTGGCAATGGTTTTGCCAAGGGTTAATAAAGGTCCGGGTACATAATTTGAACCGGAGAGGATGATGCCATTGATGTCGGGGTTGTACCTGCTCAGGTCTGTCTCTTATACACATCT
>NZ_JAVRMB020000251.1:0-3955 GCF_031844845.1 Endozoicomonas sp. | reverse complement strand
CACCGAGATCTACACCGTGTATCTTTCGTCGGCAGCGTCAGATGTGTATAAGAGACAGAAAGTAAGCAGAATGCCCATGGCATCCATTGCCTTACAACCCCGTTTTTCAGACAGGTAGTAGAGTGTCCATTGCTCATCCCGCATGATGTGTAGCCAATGAAGGGAACCTTTGGCCCGCATGCCTGTCTCATCAGCGCCAGCAACCGGAGTATCCAACAAGGCATCGCGAATCACCTGCTCGGTAGATTTCAGATTTTTATGCGCTTTTTTTACAAAATTTACGACACTGCCCGCACTGAGGCTCATGTTATAGACCGTATTAAAAAACTCTGAAACTCTCAAAAATGGAACAAAATGATGTTGGTTTAGATAGATGGCCATTGCCTGAGTAGTAGAGCCATACTGCACGGCTGCGGTCACACCCTCAGGAAATTCAGCCTGATTCCGACAGCCACAAGGACAGATTTTGACTTCAGCCATATGTGCAGTCACTTCATACTCGCCCGGTTTTCCTGGCTCAAATACCTGTCGTTCAATGCATTTGACCGGATCAACATCGAGAAGAGATGCTTGGCAGCAATGGCACTGTTTAACGGTGTAGTACTCAATGTAATCGGGGGTATCGACTCGTTTAAGGCAAACACCCTGATGCCCTTTTTGCCCCCCGGCTTTGTTACCAGATGATTGTC
This sequence comes from Endozoicomonas sp., assembly GCF_031844845.1. Lineage (GTDB taxonomy): Bacteria > Pseudomonadota > Gammaproteobacteria > Pseudomonadales > Endozoicomonadaceae > Endozoicomonas. Next base: position 3,266 of record NZ_JAVRMB020000251.1, on the reverse strand, counting down.
TGAGGCTTTTGGGATTAGGCTTTTCCTGTGAAGAGTCAGAATTTTCCGAGGATGAAGAATTTTTCTGGGAATCACTGTTTTTATTGGGATTTGATAACCATCCGACGATGGTGGCTTACTGCTGTTTTGACTATTTTTTTTGACCTTTTCTTCCAGCTCCCGACAACGTTCCTTTAAATGTGTAACTTCAAGCCGAAGCTCAGAATTCTCTTCTAAGAGCGCAGCATTTAACAAAATCGCAGATGAGTCTTGATCCATGTTGGCTTGGTGTCAGGAAAATTATTGTGTAACAGGATGATAGAAAAATCAGAAAAATCCAGATTTATATGGGGGGTGCTGAACAGTTACAGGTATTTAAGGACGGTTCCTTATGGGCTGATGTTTGCATAAAAAAGCTGACACCGTTTGAGTTCGGCCTGATATCGTGTTTTGAAATCAGGATCAAGATCGGATACTCTCTGCCAGATAATTCCGCTGCTTGTCTCGTCAGAGGCCGTAACCACTCTTGGATCCACGATACGACACCTGACCTTTGCAAAGGTGATAGTGTCTGGTCCGGGCGAATCGGCTTCCCGGACTGTGAACCAGACCGATTTCATTTTCTGGTTTAACTGTTGAACCTCCGGTAATGAACTCTGGTGTATTTTCTGCCAGATCTGCTGATCCCCCATATTGAAGAAAATGTCATCCGGGCTCAGCTCTTGGGCGGCGGTGAGCTGTCTCAATGCTTCTGCTGCCCATAGGTAGAGAACCCTCCCCCAGGCGGTAACAAAAATGTTCCGGTTCAGTTCCATACTGGCATTGCCGATCAGCCGGGCTGAAGTCAGGGTTCTGCTGTACCAGTGCCCTGAAGACGGATCAAAAAACAGGTCTTCCAGAATAGCCTCCACCTGTTGGCGGGAAAGGTATTGCCGTCTGGCGGCTCCCTGCAGGGTGTAATCAAGCCGGTCCGCAGCCAGGTCCGGCAGAGCCCGCTCAAGTCGGGTAAAGTGTTTGTTATTTTTCGGATCGACTGCTTCCGGGGATAACTGGTGGTTTTCCAGAATACGCGCCACGTCGTGTTTTTTCAGAAAACTGATAAATTTTGAATCGTGGTAGTTGGGATCACCGGCAGAATCGGTGGAGAACAGATAATCCGAAACATGGCTAAAGGCGGTATGGGGCAAGTCATGGAGCAGACCACTGATTTGCTCGTCTACGGGAGCGCCGTAGTGATGCAGTAGATAAAATACGCCCAGGGAATGGTCGTAGCGTGTGTAGGGTTCATTATTATGGCCTGCAGAGTCCACCATCTGAATGGGGCCGTATTGATTGATCTGCTTTAGCCGGTTAACCGCCGGGCTGTGAAGGAGGGCTGATACCAGGGCAAACTGGTCACTCTCCATCCCGTCAGGATTGATTACACCATAAAATGTTTCGATCGGTTTTGGGGGGGCTTGATTATCGGCTGCTGCAACAATCTGGCAGGAAAAGAGAACCGATAAAACCAGCCAGCAACGCAGGTTTACTTTTTTCAAGATCGACATTGGTATACCTGAGTGAAGTGACAGGGAATAAAGGTTAGCTGAATTTGTGAGTGAGAAAGGGGGATAGGGGCAATGATGGGTGGTCAGGCGACACAATCTGGGCAAGTAAATGCCTGCAGAATGCCATTAGCTCAGCCTGCAGGGGATAATCAGTCTACTGGGGTTATATCCGTTTTATATCTGTGCCGCCAGTCGACAGGCCTGATTGATTGCCCGTTTGGCATCCAGCTCGGCTGCCACATCGGCACCACCAATCAGGTGAACGGTCTTGCTGCTGATGCTATCTGCGAGCTCCCGCATTGGCTCCTGACCCGCACAGATCACGACAGTATCCACATCCAGAACCTGCGCCTCGCCGGCAACAGAAAGATGCAGGCCCTGATCATCAATTTTATGGTATTCACAGCCAGGCACCATTCGAACACCCCGATTAGCCAGAGACGAGCGATGAATCCAGCCAGTGGTTTTACCGAGGTTTTTACCGGGCTTGCTCTTCTTCCTTTGAAGTAGCCAAACTTCTTTGGACGATTTGTGGGACTCTTTTTCTTCCAGAAGACCGCTACGATTTTCCAGGCTCATATCCACTCCCCACTCTTTCATAAAGGTGGGAATATCAAGGCTGCTGGAAGGACCTTCCTGAGTAATCAGTTCACACAGGTCAAAGCCAATACCACCGGCACCAATGACCGCAACCCTGTTTCCTACGGGAGCGCCCTTAAAGACATCCAGATAGCTGAGGACCTTGTTATGATCAATCCCTTCAATATCCAGTTTCCTTGGGGCAATGCCGGTGGCGACAATGACTTCATCAAAATCACTGTTTTCCAGCTCATCCGCTGACACTCTGTGATTCAGTTTCAGTTCAACACCGGTTAACTCGATCTGCCGTTTAAAGTAACGCAGGGTTTCTTCAAATTCCTCTTTGCCCGGGACGGTCTTGGCAATATTGAATTGACCACCGATTTTGTCGGCAGCGTCAAACAGGGTTACCTTGTGGCCACGATAGGCCGCTGTGGTGGCAAAGGCCATACCGGCAGGGCCTGAACCAATGACGGCCAGATTTTTTGGCTGGCTGGTTGGCAGGTAGTTCAGTTCTGTTTCATGACAGGCCCTGGGATTTACCAGACAACTGACGGGTTTCAGAAAAAAGACATGGTCAAGGCAGGCCTGGTTACAGCCAATGCAGGTATTGATTTCATCGGCTTTTCCTTCAGCGGCTTTGTTAACCCACTCGGGGTCTGCCAACATGGGGCGGGCCATTGAAATCATATCTGCATCACCCCGGGCCAACACTTCTTCTGCGGTTTCCGGCATATTGATCCGGTTGGAGGTGATGACAGGAATGCTCAGTTCGTTGCGGATTTTTGCAGTAACCCAGGTAAAGGCCGCCCTTGGCACCATTGTCGCGATGGTAGGGATACGGGCTTCGTGCCAGCCAATGCCAGTATTGATAATGGTTGCACCGGCTTTCTCAATCTCTCTGGCCAGTTGAACAATTTCATCCCAGCTGCTGCCACCTTCCACCAGATCCAGCATGGACAGGCGGTAAATGATAATAAAGTCCGAACCCACTTTTTCACGGGTTTTGCGCACCACTTCTATTGGCAGACGAATGCGCTGTTGGTATTCACCACCCCAGTCGTCTTCCCGTTGATTGGTGCGGTTTACGATAAACTGATTAATAAAATAACCTTCAGAACCCATGATCTCTACGCCATCATAGCCAGCGTCTTTGGCCAG
>NZ_JAVRMB020000250.1:0-6306 GCF_031844845.1 Endozoicomonas sp. | reverse complement strand
CAGCAGGAGTCCAACTATGTCCCCCTTTATATTAAAGGGTATGGCGTCAGCCTTAATGGCAGTCCGTATATCTCAGCCACGGATCAGTCTGAACCGGTAATGATACCACTGGCCCAGGCAGGGACGGTGGTTGAGTTTGCCAACTATCTCTGGAATACCGGTACTGAAATGACCACCTACCGGCTTTTCCTGTCCCTATTTAACAACAGTTTCCCTGCGGGAACGCTTTATTGCCTGGATACCGGCGATGGCTGCTCCGCATTTGTGGCTGATCCGCCAGCGGTTGATATTGATGATCTCAAGCCCCGGGAGTTTATGGAGGTTCGCTTTAAAGTGCAGTTACCCCTTAACAGCGGTACTGCCGATATCAGGGAGTCCGGTTATTCTGCGGTGCTGGATGTGGTGGATGTTAACCGTGCTGACCAGGTGTTTGACAATGTTCGCAACTGGCTGGTCAAGATTATGCCTGCGGAATCTGATGCTTCTGTGGATCTGACCCTGGATCAGCCCCTGGGCAGTAACCCGCCCCCCGGGAGTGGGCCGGGACCAGAAGCCAGCCCGCTGCGCACGCTGTCCGGTCAACCCGGCGAAACCCTTGTGCTGGATAATATTTTCATTACTAACACCGGGGGCAGGCCAGACAGCTACCTGCTGACCATAGTACCAAAACCCGGTGTAACACTGCCTGCTGGCCTTTCCTGGCAATTTCTTAATGCTGATAATATTCCGATCACTCACTCAGTAACTCTGCCGGTATCGGGTTCAGAAAAAGTAAAACTGAAGATTACCATTCCGGAAGATGCCGTTCCCGGCAGTGGCTCCTTGTGGCTTAAGGCAGTCTCCGGAAACCGGGACTCAGAGGACACCCTGCATCTGGCGCTGTCCATAACCGCCGCGGCCAGCCATCTTACCCTGGCTCCGATGGGACTGGCTCAGGTGCTGCCGGGTAGCCTGACTTATTTTCTCCATCAACTGGTGAATCACACCGAAGTTACCATTGATATTGTTCATCTCAAGCTGACCGATACCCTGGCCGGCAGTGGCTGGCAATCCCGGGTCTACCAGGATCTGGATGGCGATGGTCAGCTATCCGCCGGTGACCTGCCCGTTGCTGATATTGCCCCGCTATTGCCCGCAGAGACACGGAACCTGGTGGTTCAGGTCTTTGCCCCTGCCAATGCCTTTTCAGGCCGCAGAAATATCACCACGCTGACGGCCTCCTGGAAAGATCCTGACGGCAAGGGTGAACGTCTGAGTGTATCGGTAACCGATACGGCATTGGTTAACGATGCCCGGGTGGTCATCACCAAACAGCAGGCACCCTGGGACTGTCGAAGCCCCCTCCCGGATCGTTTTTCCGGCACCGATTTTCCGGCCCGGCCTGATACCTGCGTGGTCTATAAACTGACGGCGGTTAATCAGGGGGCAGAGCCTGTGCAGAATCTGATTATTCATGACAGGGCACCGGCTTTTACCCGCTTTGTCACCGGATCAGGCCTTCCTGCTGCACAAGGGGTACTCCCGGGAACGATCACGGTACTGGATCAGACCATCAGCGCACAATGGTTACCGGCGATTGCACCGGGTGAAACGGTTTCGCTGATGTTTGGTATACGAATTTACTGAACAGGCGCATGTCAGTTAACACGCTCGTTATGCGCTTCCGAGTAACTTTGTGGGGCTGGAAGCTAGAAACTGATTGTTCTTTGTTTCCAGCTTCTTCCGGATTACTCATAGATGTTGAGCCGCGTGCGGCTTGGGACGCTTATTAAGAGAAAGGGGTTATCGATGTAATGGCTAGCGCTCATTCCCTCTATTTTTTATATCTGCAACAGCATGGCTGGTTGATACGTTTACTTCTGCTCAGCGTATTATCTTTACTCACTGGCTTTCAGAACGTCTCCTTTACCCCGGGAAAACCGAATGTCGAGGCATGCGAGTCGACGGTGCTCGCCAGTGATGTACCTGTCCTGAATAATGACATCAAGAGGCCAGGGCAAATCTGGGTCACTGTGTGGCGGGATCTGAATGGTAACGGCGACCCGGATGATAATGAGCCCGGGCTGGCAAATGTCTGGATGGAAATCGCAGAGATTGATGACCTTGACGGACAAGCGTATTTCATCCGGAATGAAATCACCGATGATCAGGGGGAAGTGAAGATAAAAAATCTGGATGACGGGTACTACCGAGTCACCGTTCTACCAGATCAGGTGCCCTTAGAGGGGCTGGTTCCGGGTTCCGGCACCCCTTCTCCCCAATTCATCAATTTGGGGCAGGGACAGACCACGATAGCGTTCATCGGTTATGTCAATAAGCCGGCCGTGGTGGCTCTGACGCCAGCGCATTCGCGCACCTCGTTGCCGGGTCTGCTGGTAAGGTTTGCTCACAGCGTTACCAGCTCCAGGGACGGAGAAGCCCGGCTAACGGCGCAATGGCAATCAGGTACTGATGGCCGTTCAGTGGCATGGCCGATCTCCCTGCAGCGTTCGGATTGTAACAGCACTGCCCTGTCAGCCTGGAATATCTCGGGGCCGCTGACCGTATCTGAAAGTGAATGTGCGCTTGAGGGGGGTAATCTATTGTCTGAAGATGAGGAAATCACCCTGACACTGACGGCTAATCAACCCACCTGCTTTCAGGCGATGTTTTTTATCCCGGCAGAAACCCCCTATGGTGCAGAAGGTTTCCTTGAACTGGCGGCAGAATTCACAGAGCCCGGCGACCCGTCGGGAGAATCCGATGTCGGGCCCGTGGTTACTAGCCGTGTTGTTGATTACCTGATGGTGGAGGACAATTGGCAACCCGGCCTGTCTCTGTACAAACAGGTAGAAAATCTCAGCCGGAGCGATGGAGGAACCATAATAAGTACGGCTTATCCGGATGAATTACAGAAATACACCATCACTTACCGAAATATTGGTACAGAGAACCTCCGGGAATTGGATGTTTTTACCGATACACCGCCCATGACCCGGCTGTCGGAGCCGGTTCGCTGCCCCGATACCCGCCCGGAAGGGTTAGCGGATTGCGAAGTTGTGGTGTTTGGCTCCCAGACTAATGGAGCCGGTTACAGCGGTACCATTATCTGGCGTTTTTCCGGCTCACTTTTGCCGGGTGCCAGTGGCAATGTTAGTTATACTGTGCGGATTGAGTGACTGCGGTAAATGTAGTATTGACGGCTCGAATCGGCTAGTCACTGTGCAGTAGCCAGGGCAATTTTTTTCGCGGCAAATAAAAGTCTGTCAATCAGGTGTATATCAATGAACCCGCAAGACATACCCGCAGTCGTTGCTCTCCAGACTGCACTGACATTCGAGGCGGTGGTCCCGTCGTCAGCGTCAGGTCACAGTGGCTGCAGGCAAGTGAGTAAAATCAGGTGTACGCCAGTTGGTGCTGGACGGGGGGTATCAGCAGATTCGGAAACACGGTTAGCATCCAAGGAAATAACCCTGGCCAAAACAGGAAAAACGGCAGAAGAAAATAAAGACGATATAAAGGCATTATTTGACGCGGTGTGTAAGGGTGATTTCGATGCAGTCAAAGTGCTGATTGAACAGGATATTGCTATTGTCAATCATACCGACCATTCGGGCAGAACGGCTTTGCACATTGCAGCAGAGTGTGGGCAGACAGACATTGCAGAGTATCTGGTTACTCAAGGCACAACAGTAGATCTTCCGGATAATTCGAATGAAACTCCATTGCACCGTGCTGCATGGAAAGGACATTGTGCGATTATGGAGCATTTAATTAAAGCAGGTGCGAATATTAATCACCTTGGCTTCTGTGAAACGCAAACGCCTTTGTATTGTGCTGCCATGAGCAATAATGTTGAACCTATGGAGGTACTGGTTCGCCATGGTGCAGATATAAATCTTGGCAAGAAAAGAACACCGTTACTGATAGCTGTGCGTGGTTTGCATTGTAAGGCAGTTGATTTTTTACTTAATGCAAAAGTGGATGTTAATAAGAAAACTGAACGTTCTGAGTTCAGTGTTTTGCACTGTGCTTTTGATATTAACAAAAAGACAAAATTTGGTGGTAGTTCAGCTAGTCAAATCTGGATTTTGGATCGTCTGATTGACAAGGGAGCTGATATGAACTGCGAAAACAATGCGGGAGAAAAGCCTCTTGACCGATTACTGAGCGAAGATTTCTGGTCTGAATTTAATGATTCTATGCTAGATAAATTATTGCAATGCACACCATCAACCACGATCACATCCAAAGTAATAGAAGCATTGGGAATACTACATTTTCTTCAGTCAAAAGGTATAAACCCAGCTGATCAGCAGTATATCTGCGACAAGAACCAGGTAATAGTAAGCACATTGCTATCAGCAAAATTAAATGATCATTTAGCCAATGAAGAATGGAATTCTCTTTATGGAGAATGGAGTTATCTTTATGGAGAATGGAATTCTATGAAAATGGCTGAGGCTGTCCGACTCAAGCTGAGAAAAAAATGAGTGTAGAGAGGTTGGGCTGTGGCCAGCCTGGGGGCATGACATGACCAGGCAGGCAATATGGAAATGCAGCAGCCGGAGGATTGATACCCTCCGGCTGTCTGTTGTCAGGATAATTACCCGTCCAGTTTCTGTTTCAGAATCTGATTAAGGAATTGTCCCGAAATAAATTCCCCATTTGCCAGTAGATTTAGGCGTTTGGGGGGAGCATTGTCAATAGTTCCGGCTGCGTTCTCCGCTGTCATTGTGTACAGGCGACTGCATGGATGCAGGAGGTAGAGTAACGCAGGAGCAGTTACCGAGGAGCAATTACCGAGATTGTACAGGATCCATCCTGCCCGACGGTTGGCTATCCCTGCCAGATGGATTGTGTACAATCCCTGTAACAATGACAGCGGAGAACGGAGAACGCAGCCGGAATTGTTTACAGTGCTACTCCTCAGGCCCCAGGTGCCTCAATCTACTGGCAAATGGGTAATTTATTTCGGGACAATTCCTAACTCTCTCAGAGTACTTCGGGACTCAGGTGTGTCTTTTCTCAGGGTATCGTGAAATCCCTTTCCCAAGTGTTCCCAGAGAGCCATTGCCTTCTGGTCACCAATACCCTTGAAGTCCTTTTCCTTGGCGATAAAACGAATCAGTTGCTCACCGTCTTCAGGGAGAGTGCAGTGGACTTTGGCAGGTGCTTCGTAGGTGTGCTGTTGCATTAGGTAATCGCCGCTTTCAACGGCATCGATCATGCGTCGCCCCGTCACCTCCCACTGTTGACCAATCGCAGGAGCGACGGGCAGTACCAAAACGTCACTCTTGATGGTGATATAATACTTGCCGTTGTTAATGCGATACGAGTCCTGTTTCAGCGGCACGCCACTGAAGATCACATACTCCGCCGTAGCATACGAGATGCTGGTCACTCGCAAGGCATCGGTGTATTTGAGGCTTGAAGCGTTCATTAGCGTGGCATCATCCCTGTTTCAGATAAGACTTCGGACAGCTCGCCAAAGCGTTCCAGTTTTGCTTCTAACTCCCGGACGCGGGCTTTCAGTTCAATATTTTCTTGTTCCAGCAGTGAATCCGTTTGGCATCCAGAGCGCGCCGTGCTGCCTTGTGGTCGTATTCCCCAGGTTGACCAGCCTGTGCTTTGGCTTTCTCGGTCAGGGATGGCAGGACGCCCCGTTCCCGCAACCCTTCCTCCAGTGCCTTGAGTCGCTTTCGTAGCGCAGGGTTTTGGTTCAGAGCGGACTTGCCGCAACCCACACCCTTAGCCACTTCAACGCGACTGAGCTTGCCTTGAAAGATGATCTGGGCGAAGTCTTCGTCCGGTGGCAACCCAGGCATCGAAGGTCGCGACATTTTGCTCAGCTCGCTGCCTACCGCTCGCCATCGCTCACCTCGCTCAACAGTTTGTGCAGCCCCGTCACAAAGCCTCGGGGAAAGATTTCGGAGTTGTACTCCATCTCCTTTACCTGACCGGCCTGGGTGGTCTGCCAATTGTGCTTTTCCATACATTCGTCGGACACCGCAAACTGGATCGCCTTGACCTCTGAGGCTGTAAGCAGCCCGCTCAAGGAAGGCAGCACTTCAACAGAAGGCTTCGCCTGAGCTTCGAACTGACGCACGGGCCGTTTATCAATGACCACATTGGCGTGCTGCTTGAGGATATTCACCTCCTTGCGGTAGCGGTTGCGCTCGGCAATGATCTGCCCGAACAAGGCTCTCAGGGCTGGATCAGTGATCCGCTCTAGCAGCTTGTTGTCCGTTGGTACATGGCGGCTACGGCTTTTCTCCGCCAGGGGCTTCTTGGTGGAGGTATTGGCCCTGTCTCTTATACACATCT
>NZ_JAVRMB020000249.1:0-14593 GCF_031844845.1 Endozoicomonas sp. | reverse complement strand
TAGCATTGATCACCCTGGTTGTTGTGACGGCAGTGTATTGGGTGAGTACTCAATAGCCGTTCATGCAACCTTAAGTACCAGGCTTACCGCCAGAATAAGAATAACAACCAACAAAAATGTACCAATAACTCCAGCGATAATGAAGTGCGCTGGTTTGCCCTGTTGGAAATCCCTTTCCAGATTGGATTTTTTCTGAACACCAAATGCAGCAGACAATGCACTCAAGACCACAGATTTAATCCCGGTTCCTTTTCGATCAGACATTAGCCAGCGCTCATAATTCGATAAAAGTCCATTTATTCTACGATCTGGCAATGTGTATTGGTATCACAACCGTTAATTAACAATCACAACCCTGATCTTGTACTGAGTATCCCTGGCAGCGAAATAGCCAATCCAGCTATCCTTTTCTGAGTCCGTCCAGGAAACCAGCTGGTCTGCAGCCAACTGGGTTAGCCTGGCTCCATATTCTTTGGCATGGGGGAGTATCACGTAAGCCAGCGCTCCCAGGACCAGACCATTCGTTGCTGAGGTCAAAGCCTGTTGCAAGGCGATATTCCAACCACCCGTTGCATAATAATTTATAGCGCCATTCAGGGCATAATAGGTAATCATCGGTAGAATGGTTGCTGCCGCCACAGGGACTGCATATTGCTTGACATTTTCCGGTAAGGGAATCAATTGATAGCCAGAAACAGCGATAGCTTCAGCTCGTTCACCAATGGACATTATCTGGTGTTGCAGATCGATATTGAGAGGGTCAAAACGCTCATCCTCGCCAATAGGAATCATTCTTTTGACCTGGTAAAACCGGTAACCAATCTCAAGCAGGCCTGCTCCTGCAGATAATGCATAGGCTGATGTTGGATCCCAGCCCCTGCCTTTAAAAAATTTCATATAACCGTTATGAATAGTGTATTGGATACTTGTTTTCATTGCGGCATTGAAGTCACCAGCCAGGCCTGGAATTGATGAAAAACCAAGATCTTTCCTTAACAGTGAAATAGTCTCCCCCGGAACATTGCCAAAAAGGTTGAAACCGTAACCAACCATGATCATGGCCACACCATCCAGAGTCTCATCGTTCAGGGTGTCCAGCATTGACCACTTGCCAAACACTTCATGCAGTCGCCCCTCGTTCTGCAGATATTTAAGGGATTTAGCGACAACTGTCGAAACACAGTCCAGCATTCGATTGGTAGGTGTTGTTCTGAGATATAGTCTGAACGTTTCAGTTTTACCCCTGTTTATTGCATTTTTCTCAATCTTGTCGCCTCTGGCCTCTGCTCTTCTGACTTCGTCTGCAGATGGCCGACTGGGGTCACCGGTCACTGATTCGCCATAGCTTGCCAACAAGGAATATACGGTAAATCCTTCGACAAAATCAGCAGAACACTGGGCAAAGAGAGAGTTATTATCAGCAAATACCTGGCTTTGAATGAGTTTTCTGATTGAGTGGATGATATCCAATTCAAGAAGCAGGTAATTCCATCTTAAAAGTGATGGCCAAAACGAATGGGGCTGCCATGTTACCGTGTTCATCGCAATAATCGGTAATATTTGGGGTACAAAAGCACCGACAGCTGCCGCCTTGGAAAGACTTTCTTCTTTCTCTAGCAGTATTCTTACTTTCTTACCGACCATTTCATCAGTGGTATCAAGTTTTAAATGGATGTAGCGGTCACTATTTGAATTAATGGCTTTCCCATTATCTATAACCTGAGCATTTCTACCATGCCAGTAAAGTTCCCGGCTTTCATTCTCGCGAGTTTCAAAATGCGCCTGATTAAATTCCGAAATAAATTTTATGGGTATTTTACCATGGGTCTGACTCACCAGGTTATGTGTGTCAATCTCAAGGTGAACAGGATCATTGTTTTTAATAAGTACCTCTACGGAGTGTTTTTTATCAGAAGCTAATACTAGAGAGCCATCAGCACTGGAATTTGCTGATAGAAATATGAAAGAAAGAAACAACAATGCCATGCCAGCTAAAAAAATCCGTTTTTTTATTTCAATAACATGCTTCAAACAATTGTATGTTTTTACTCTTGCCTTTGATTTCACCTGTTCTTTATTGTATTCAAATAGCAAAAGATCAGCCATTATTTTACCACCTCAGTAGTTTGGCTCTCCTTTGCCGATAAAAACAAATTGTTTTAATTAGGGATACATTTAAGGTAAATATTTTGTATATATTCTAAACGAAGTTAAGATTTTTTTATTATAATTAATTGAGATGTTTTTTTGGCTTTTATTTCCTTTTTTATTACTTTAGAAGATATCAAACTTATTTAATATATATTTGAATTTAATTGCTGGATGGACGTAAGGTAAGTGAGGTTTGTTTGTTATTTTCAAATATATCAATTCGGTAGCGGATCTCATCGGCAAGGAAATACTCTGACCAACTTCCAGACTCTGAATTTAAGTAGTCAAGGACTGGCTTTTGAATTTCTCGCGAAACCCATATTCCATATTTCTGTACGACAGGAGAGAGTAAATAAGTGGCAGCACCAAGAACCATTCCCTCATAAGCCGTATTAAATAGTGCAGAAACTGGCTCTGAATAAGCACCGGCTGTTACTTTAAGAGCGCCATTAAGTAACGTTGGAATGGCAATGCCAAGCATTAGTAACTGGAGGTCAGAAAACTCAGGCAGTGCCAATGCTTGATTAAACGAAACACTCATTGCCTCTGCGCGCTTGGTAAAGGAGTAAAGCTGGTGCATTTTTTCTCTGCCCTGCATATTTTGGTGAGAATAAAGTCGCCAGAGTATTTCAAAACCGCCTGCACCTGTGGCCAGTGGCAGCGCATAGCTTTCACTGTAACCATGGTATCTGAGTTGTCCTTTAAAGAAATCTTCATACCCTGATTGAAGGGTGTATTGAACAGCCTTGACTAACGAGCGGTCCAGGTCGCTTTGTAAGCGTAAGTCGTCCGTAGCATTGGAAATACCAATAGTTTTTTTTATGGATTTAAACAGGTCGCCAGCTTCAAAGGCAAATGTGTTAAATCCATACCCAACCATTATTTTTGAAAGCCCATTGATTGACTCTTTATTCATATTCTTAAGATATTGCCACTCATTGGAAGTATGATTCTTCTGAATGTCAAGGAGGGTTACTGATACAGTACTGGACATACAGTCCAGAAGTCTTTTTATAGGGGAGCTCATAATAAAAGCGCGGAATGTTTCAATTTTGCCTCTATTATAACCAGAAGTTTCCCCATAGTTTGCTGCTTCAAACAATAAAAAACTCTCTACAAAGTCTGCTGAGCATTGTGCGAGTAATGGTCTGTTTTTTCCAAAGGAGCGAGTAAGTATCAGCTCTCTTATTGATCTAATAATATCTCCTTCCAATATTTTGTAATTCCATCGCATTAATGAATCATAGAGTAACCCGGGAGCAGGCCCCCAGGTAACATCACTCATTAAAATAATGGGTAACATTTGTGGGAAAAAAGCAGCAATGGATGAAAATCTTGAAATATTCTCTTCTTTTTTAATACGAACGTTGATCGATTTACCCGATAAATCATCATTGACTTCTAATCGAACATAAATGGTTGAATCATTATTCACGGGTTGATTTGCTTCACGGTATTTATAATTGAACCAGCGATGCCATAATATTTCTTGTTCTCCAGAATCAAAGCTTGCATTATCCTGATTCAAGATAAACTTGATGGGAATCTGACCCTGTAAGTTGTTATCTAAGCCTTTGGTGTTAATGGCTATTGTTATCGAGTCCTGCCCTGTAGTATCTATTTCCAGCTCAGTCTCCATAATAGGAGACAGCACATAAACATCCTCATATTGTAAGGCCAGAACTGAGGTGGATGGTACGAGTATGCAGATAGAGAAGATGAGGTAAATCAGTCTTGGTATATTGGCATACTTACAATGATTTTCCAAAATTGCAAAACAAGGCATACCTTTCACTCAAAATGGAAGGCACTCCTTTGCCATTTAACCCTATGGCTACAGGCTTCAGACTATCTCTTAAATAGCCTGAAACAAGCCGGTTTGTTTTAACGGTGTTAGTGTTCTGATAGTCTGTTGAATCAGTCAAAAAGTTTCTCAATATGAGAAATATCGCTATTGCTACCGGTCAAAACCACAATATCACTAGCGTGAAGCACCATACCTGGCTGTGGTTGCAGCACCATATTATCCCGTCGAACTTCAACGATGGAAACATCAGTGCCTTTAAAATCAAGGGATTCAATGGTTTTCTGGCTGGCTTTACAGTTTTTACTGACAGTTACCGCGTGTCGATAAGCTTTCTTATCATTTTCCAGCAGGTAGTCGTTAAGACCCGGATAAAAGCCATTCAGGATTTCATATCCTCGGGTTCTTGCTTCATGAACCCTCTTGCGTACATGAGTGGGATTCATGCCCAGCATTAAAAGGGCATGCTTAACGATGACAAGGCTGGATTCCAGTACTTCCGGAATAACAACCGTTGCTCCCGCTTTTTTCAACTCCTCTGACTGGCTATCGTCCCTGGTACGAACCAGAACCGGAACCTGAGGTGATCGCTGTCGGATAGCCTTCAGTATCTTAAGGGCATTATCCGGACGATCAATACATATCACCACCTGGCTTGCTCTTTCCAGGCCCACAGCCATCAATAGTTCCAGCTTTCTACAGTCACCAAAGAATACCGGGTCACCGGCAAGGCCTGCTTCGTGAACATGGAGCGGATCGTCATCAATAGCAACAAAAGCCTTATTTTCCTGGGTTAAAAATCGGGCGATGGTCTGACCAACCCGGCCATAGCCACAGATCAGGGTGTGATGATGTATATGTGCGGTTTGTTTTCTGACTTCTTCTTCTTTAACGCGGTGAAGGGTTTGCTCCGACTTATCGTATTTCATCAGTTTAACAATGGCATTGCTGTTTCTGATAAGCAGGGGGGCAATAATCATGGAGAGAATGGTAACAGCCAGTACTATAGAGGTTAGATCGCCACCACTTTCACCATATTGAGAAGCCAGGGCAATCAGGGCAAAACAGAACTCCCCACCCTGGGCAAGAGAAAGACTGGCTCTTAAGGATATATTTTTGGTTTCACCGGAGGTTCTGGCCAAAACATAAAGGACCAGGAATTTGAAGACAATCAGTGCCAGAGTACCCAGCAGAATCTCCTGCCAGAAGTTCAGCAGGACATCCATATCCAGCATCAGGCCCACTGAAACGAAGAACAGTCCCAGTAGAACATCCCGGAATGGCTTGATATCCGCTTCTACCTGATGCTTGTAATGACTCTCCCCCATCATCATGCCAGCAACAAAACCACCCAGAGCCATGGATAAGCCCAGGGCATGGGATAGCCAGGCCGCCATCAGGGCAATAACCAGCGCCATCAATACAAAGAGTTCTTCGGAACGAGCCTTGGCGACTTCATGGAAAATAAGCGGAAGAACCCACTTGCCAATGGCCAGCATAAATACAACGAACGCGATGCCTTCAGCAAAAGCAAAGCCCAGTGAAGAGGCGATAGAATTACCGGAACCGCCAATAAGGACAGGGATCATAATAAGGAAAATAACGGCGGCAATATCCTGAAACAAAAGAACACTGATGGCCAGTTGCCCCTGTCGGGAGCGGATTTCATTACTTTGAGTTAACTCTTTGGATACAATGGCTGTCGAGGACAGTGCCAGCGCAGAGGCACAGACCAGCGAGGTTAACAAAGCAAAGTCAAAGGCCATCAGAATGCCAAAAATGCCAGTTCCGGTCAGCAGAACCTGCAAGCCCCCCAGGCCAAACACCTCTTTTTTCATCGCCATGATGGTTTTTATTGAGAATTCCAGCCCCAGGGTAAAGAGCAGGAAAACCACGCCAATCTCAGCCAGCAGAGCGATATCAAAGTCCTGTTGAATCAGGCCTGAGGTGGTGGGTCCGAGAATGATGCCTACAAACAGATAACCAAGGCTTTCGGGCAGGTTAAAACGCTTGAAAAAAGCGATGGTAACGGCTGACAAAGCCAGAATAAGCATGAGTTGATTGAAAAAAGTAAAATCCATAGGCTCGCCAGCTGTATTTATAAGAATTAGTCGGGAGTATCAGTAGCAAAATATGATTGTAGTTATATCTGGGTAATTTTCACTAACACTATGGTTATATTATCGCTATGGTACTCTGCCTTTTTAGGATGTTTTATGATTAAACTGACTTTATACACCACGGCCGGTTGCCATTTATGCGAAGAAGCAGAGCAAATGTTGCACATATTGTCTGAGCAACAGCTTTGCCAGTGGCAACCGCTGGAAATCTGTGACCATGATGATCTTGTCAATCGCTATGGTATCCGGATTCCGGTGATTGCAACAGGGCAGGGCAGGGAAATAGGCTGGCCGTTCACCCTGGAGTCACTGTATGACTGGCTGAATCAACCGATTTCAGGATAGGATAGAACCTTCAAAGATTGTTAATTGGCAGGGATGGCATGATTAACTACACACGGCTCTTTATTAACCAGGAGTCTACCGAACAAGATTCCACTAAACATAATAACGGTAAGATTGTGTCTGAAGAGAAAAACCGCTTACTTAAACTGGCGACCTATGCCTCGGTTACTACGGCAAGTATTCTTATCATTGCCAAACTGATCGCCTGGTTTATGACCGGCTCCATGAGCCTTATGGCGACGCTGCTGGACTCCACCATGGATATTCTGGCCTCTTTAATCACACTGTTTGCGGTGAGAATCGCCATTACTCCGGCGGATCATGATCATCGTTTTGGTCACGGCAAGGCAGAGCACCTTGCGGTACTGGCGCAATCGGCTTTTATTGCCGGCTCTGCTATTGCCCTGATACTGCATGCCCTGGACAGAATGACCGGCGATGCTGTCATTCTTGCCAATGAAAGTGCAGGGATGATCGTGATGGTTTTTTCCCTGGTCGCCACGCTGGTGTTGCTATCCATTCAGCGCTACGTCATTAAAAAAACCAATTCCGCAGCCATTAAGTCCGACTCGCTTCATTATCAGGTCGACCTGCTGACCAACCTTGCGGTGTTAGCCGCTTTGGTCGGATCCAGCTTTGGCTACCAGCAGGTGGATAATATTCTGGCACTTGCGATTGGTATCTTTATGTTATTCAGTGTCCGGACTTTGGCCTGGGAAGCCATTCAGCAACTGATGGACCAGTCACTTCCCGATGAAGACCTTGCGGAAATTGAGCGCAGGGCACTCACTATCGATGGAGTGCTTGGTATTCACGATGTGAAAACACGGGTATCCGGCTCTATCCCGTTTATCCAGATGCATCTCGACCTCGCTGCCGATCTGCCTTTGACCCAGGCCCATGACCTGGGTGCCCTGGCCAAACGAGCAGTGCTTTCATACCTGCCCGAAGCTGATGTTATTGTTCACCTTGATCCTGAGCGTCCTGAGAACATACGGGAATAAATAAATCCAGTGAACTCAGGCCGGCCTGGCCTGAGAGACTGTGCTTAAGATTGGGATCGACTCTGTATCAAGACTTTCCGTCCCCCGGGGCATGAGCCTTATCAAGCTGCTCTTTATATCGTGGTAATAGCTGCTCAAATTGGCTACAGGCTTCTTCAATAGTGCTACGCTCATTTGGGTCAAAAGCCAGCATTTTTTTAATAACCGGAATGAATAATTCAAAATCCATGTTGTAGTGAGAGTCATCCGGATCAAGGCACTTCAGAATAGCGTTGTGATTGTCTTTGTTTCGATCATCATCGTTCCCCCAGAGTTCATTCTCAATATAATCTTTGTTAAATCTATAGAAACGAGTTGTTTGAAATAAATCAAGAATCATCATTCCTGCTTGCCAGGAAGCTACTTTTGTTGCTGAAATAGTACGCTGATCAATGGTACGCTGATTCATTTCCGGAGGAAATTGCCCGCTGATCCCCTTTAAATCAATATCTTTCCTACATATCTCTGAATGTTTAAATTCATCGCCGAAATCTATTGAATTAAGTTTGGGCTGGTCCTTTTTCAAGTTATCCAAAGCGATTTTCTTGAGATTAAAATTAGGTTCAGGATATATGTCAGCATTAACAAATGCCAGCTCTGCTCTTCCAAGGCGCTTAAGTTTTCATCGCTGATATTAAGACAGAAATTACGCCATTTAATATCAAACATGTATATTCCCTGTTTATGACAGCCTACAATATTTTTTAATAGTAACAATGCCAGGTCCGCGCTATACACAACGGTGTCTTGCAACAGTTCTATTAAGTTATCACAACAAGGCCCCGCATAATCCATGAATACAATTGACTGATTCTTTTCTATATCGCTATTCTTTTTAGCTTGTTTACAACAGTGAGAAACACCATGAACATCAGGAGACAGTCCTGCAGCAGCTGTTTTCGGCTCTAACGTAATGAATAAGCGGGCTTGAGCTCATAAATTACTGTCATCTACCAATGGACGCTGTAATCAGGTCAGATGTTCTGGTTTCAAACTGAAAGGCTTGCAGTGCAAGTCCCTCAGGTCAATTCTTCATCAGTCACATCTTTAAATGATGTGACTAAGAGACAGTTCTCAGGGGGGGAAGGGACACTCAAGATTAAAGAAAACCAACGACGTTCTCCAGGTCTCCTGTGCTATCCGCTCAGGTGTCTTGCCCGTATTATTGGCAATCATATTAATGACTTCCGACAGGAAGGCGGGCTCATTTCTGCGGTCTTTTGGCTTTGTTTTCAGCGTCCTTGGCAGTAACCAGGGGGCATCGGTTTCAACCATTAAGCGATTTTCAGGAACATCTTTCATCAGAGGATGAAGGTGTGTTCCCCTTCGTTCGTCGCAAATCCAGCCAGTAATACCAATATGGCAATCCAGATCAAGATATCGGTAGAGGGCGGTTTTATCAGCAGTGAAGCAGTGAACAACCAGTTTACTGATCTGATCCCGATAATTTTTGATGATTTCAGAAAACCGTTCCGAGGCATCCCGTTCGTGGCAGAACAGGGGAAGGCCACACTCTATGGCAAGTTCCAGCTGGTTCTCAAATACTTTCTCCTGGGCGGGGCGGGGTGAGAAATCACGATTGAAGTCGAGCCCTGTCTCACCTACAGCCACCACTTCAGGTTCATTGAATAGTGATTTCAGCGCTTTGAAGGTTTGAGTATTGGTGTCTTTTGCCCCATGGGGGTGTACGCCAGCAGTGCAGAAACAATGGCCTGGGTAACGTCTGGCCAAATCCAACACTTGTTGAGACTCTTCCAGGGAAGTACCCGTCAGAATCATGGTGGTAACACCCTGTTCGATAGCTCGACTGACAACATCATCCCGATCCTTGTCGAACGCTTTATTACTCAGGTTAACGCCTATATCAACCAGTTGCAGAGTCATTAATTTTCCTGTCTTTGCGAATTTCTATTACCGCCTATTTTGATTAACATGCTTCATTACCTCAAGAAAGAGATGAGAGGAAGTTGATGCAAGTTACCCAATTGGCGGTCTACCCCATAAAATCCACAGGACAAGTTCCCCTTGAAAGTGCTGTGGTTACTCCAAGAGGGTTTAAACACGACCGGCGCTGGTTACTGGTGGATGAGAATGATCGATTTATTACACAACGACAATATCCTTTGCTGGCCCTGGTAAGGACGGAGTTTGTAGAGAGTGGTCTGCTAATTTCACGACCCGATGCTGAAGGCATTTATGTACCGACTCCCGCAGAGAATGGTGTCTTGAAAACGGTCACTGTGTGGAAAGACTGTTGCAATGCACGGGATGCAGGAGATGAAGCAGCGGAATGGTTTAGCCGTGTACTTGGTATGATGTGCCGACTGGTTTATCAACCAGACCACTCAATACGTCCAACCGATGCCCGATATTCGGGAACAGGTGATCACACCAGTTTTGCCGATGGTTTCCCATTTCTTCTCACCAATGAAGCGTCTTTGCTGGATTTAAATGATCGACTGACGGATGCGGTAGCCATGTCACGTTTCAGGCCCAATATTGTATTTAGCGGACAGCAACCATTTCAAGAGGATGGCTGGTCGAGAATTCAAGTTGGAGATATTGCTTTTCGTGTTGTAAAACCCTGCTCCCGGTGTGTGATGACGACAGTGAATCCTGATAATGGTCAAAAAGAGGGTAGGGAGCCATTAATGACACTGTCCCGCTATCGACGGACGGATATGGGCGTTATTTTCGGGCAAAATCTGATTCCTGATCAGGAAGGCATTATCAGGGTAGGTGACAGGGTCAGGATACTGGACTCAAGAGTTTGAACTTATTCCTGAATTAGTGATCGCATGAAATACGATTGCAAATGATCACTTTCTATGACGTATCTTCATGCCAGCCCTGCAACAACGCCGATTTTTCAACGCCAGAATGCTGTGCAAAAATTAACACGCTCAAAAACATCCAGTGATCCCGGGAAGCCTCATAGCCTGCAGTCTGGAAATAACTACAAAAACAAAAGAAAAATAACAGCCAGGCTCCCCCCCCCTGGCCAGTATTGGAAATTATCTGCAAATCAGAAATACTCCTTATCTGGGTATAAATGAGCGAGGAATATTCACAAAAAGTCAACTTTTTGAAAAAAACAGTCTGGTTACCTGGTTCAATGGCGCGAATGTACCAGTGACAACTAAAGATAAAAAAAGAATTAGAACCACTTCCTTATTACATCAAACGGTCAGCCTTGATCAATACAATGTTACTATCTGTGATAAAAGTACCGGGCCAGGTCAGGGTGGCGCTTTCTTTGCTAACTACGGCATCAGAAAGAAGGCTGCAAAAGAACACGGGTTGCTGGAGTTTACTGCTAATACCAGGGTAGAAACAATACTGTATAATGGCGATGCAAGGGCCGTGCTATTCACTACCCGAGATATTTTGCCCGGTTCGCAGATATTAATTCCTCAACGGGGGATGGCATTAAATGAGGCCGTTATAAAAGGAGAAGCTATTTCTGAAGAAGAAGTCATCCAAAATATAAAAAAAATGTATAAGTTTTGCAGCCACTGTCATTATTATTCCCCTCATACGAGTTCCTTGAATAGACATACAAAAACACAACATTCAAGCATAAAGAATATCAGATGTGAATTATGTAAAGAAACATTCGTCACTAAAGAACAATTGCATAGTCACAGTCTGTATCACAAATCTGTAAAAAAGTTCAGATGCCCGCATTGCAACACAGGATTCAATGCTAAAAAGACACTCAGTCGACATATAAAACTGGTTCATTTTGGTAAGAAAGAGTTTGAATGCACAGCCTGTAAAAAATGCTTTAAATCAGGTGAGAACCTGAGATCCCATTACTCATCGGTTCATACAGGAAAAGACCAGTACAAATTTGAGTGTGAATTCTGCAATAAAAAATTTGCCAAAGATTGTAACTTGAAATCACACTTACATGTACATTCAAATAGTCGTAATGAATTATGCCGTTACTGCAAGAAAGCCTTTAAAACCAAGCAACTAAAGAACAAACATGAAGCCATCCATGATAAGAAGCTTGAATGCTCAGATTGTAATAAAAAGTTTGCACATGCTACTGAGTTACGAAGACACAGTTACTTCCACACCACTGTGAAACACTATACGTGCGAGTTGTGTACAAAGTCCTACAAATATCATTCAGGACTGTATTTGCATAAAAAGGTTAAACACCCTGTAATCGCAGAGGACAGGACATCCAGTGAGCCGGGCAAATCGGAAAATCGGAGGAAAGTACGCATCCCCCCTAAAAACAAAGAGCAAGTCAAAACCATGATTCTTGAAGGAGAATCCCAAGTAAACGTGATGAAAGCAACCGGGGCATCCAAGTCGACTTATTTCAGGCTAAAAAAAATGGTTTTATCATAATGCAGTTAAAGGTAATTGGAATTGGGCTGTTGCCCAAAACCATTATTTAACGGGCTTTTCGCCTGTCCTGCTTCCTACCGGCAATCACCAATAGACATGGAGTCAGAACCAACGTGAGGAGTGTGGCAAATGCCAAACCGCCGGCAATGGACGTAGAGAGCTGATTCCACCATTGCGCTGTTGGCCCACCAATCTCAAGACGATGATTGAACAGGTCAATATTGGTTGAAAGCACCATGGGCATCAGGCCCAGGATGGTGGTTATGGTGGTTAACATCACTGGCCGCAGACGCTGGGCGCCGGTTCGAAGAATGGCTTCTTCAGCTTTCATTCCCTGACGACGCAGAACATTGTAAGTGTCAATCAATACAATATTGTTGTTCACCACGATTCCGGCCAGGGAAATAACACCGATACCACACATAACAATCCCGAAAGGTTTGCCCGCCAGCATTAGTCCCAGCAGTACACCGCCAGTGGACAGCACTACTGCTGACATAATCAGGAAAGCCTGGTAAAAGCTATTGAACTGGGTAACCAGAATCATCGCCATGACGAACAGGGCAATAGCAAATGCCTTGACCAGAAACTGACTACTTTCCTGTTGGTCTTCGTTTTGTCCCTTAAAGCTGAAGCTGACTTCGTCCGGAACATCAAGCGCTTCCAGTGCAGCTTTCAGTTCGGGCAGGATATCGTTGAGTAAAACGCCTTCTGCAAGGTTGGCACCGACACTGACGGTTCGTTTACCATCGAGGCGCTTGATACTATCGACTTTTGGCGCAATCTCCCGCCGGGTAAAGTTACTGATCGGCACAAGCCCCGCCTGA
This sequence comes from Endozoicomonas sp., assembly GCF_031844845.1. Classification (GTDB taxonomy): domain Bacteria; phylum Pseudomonadota; class Gammaproteobacteria; order Pseudomonadales; family Endozoicomonadaceae; genus Endozoicomonas. The sequence goes on along the minus strand of NZ_JAVRMB020000249.1, from coordinate 1,938 downwards.
GTCATTAAACGAAGTTGATCAATACTCTCCAGGTGACGGTCTGATTCGGGAAAGCGTATACGAATATCCACTTCATCACTGCTGTCATCCGGTCGATAGCTGCCAACGGTTAATCCAGAGGTCACCAGTCTGACCAGCCCTCCGGCACTGCTGACATCCGCGCCGTAACGAGCGGCACCGGCCCGGTCTACATTGATACGCCACTCATAGCCAGGAGTAGGGCCATCGTCTTCCAGATTGGTAAAACCCTTTATTTTGGCCAGTTCCGCTTTTACCTGAGCCACCGTAGCATGAAGAACTTCAAGGTCACTGGCACTGATCACCAGCTCAAGTGGTTTGCCCTGGGGTGGGCCATCCTTCTGTCGTTCAACGGTGATATTCAGACCTGCAAAGTGAGATAACTTCTGTGCAATCTCTTCCGCTACCAGGGCTGCTTTTCTACGATACTTCCAATCCACCATGTTCAGGCGGATGGTGCCCACTTCCTGATTTCCACCCGTTCTGGCATAAAGGGTTTTCAGTTCCGGCTGGCGCAGGAGAATGGTTTCAACCTTTTTCAGAATATGATCTTTCTCATCAATGGACAGGTTACTGGAATTAACCCGCACCTTGACCATGATATTGTTGGTATCAACATCCGGAAAAAACTCAAAGCCTTTGCCAAAGTTAATGAAAACCGCATAAATAACCACCACCAGGGCCATTCCGGAAAACAGGATCTTCAGGGGATGTTGAATGGCTCTGGAGAGGATTTTGATGTAAAAACCCGCCCACCCGGGAATGTTATTCAAGTCACCGGTTTCAGCTTCTGTAATGGCGCGTCGTTCCTTGTCGCTTAGTTTTCGAGGCTTACCGATAACCGAGCCAATGGTCGGTATAAAGATAAGCGCCATAACCAACGATGCGGAAAGGGTGGCAATCAGTGTTAATGGCAGGTACGACATCATTTCACCCATGATGCCAGGCCAGAACATTAGCGGGAAAAAAGCCGCCAGAGTGGTTGCTGTTGATGCAATGATGGGCCATGCCATCCGCAAAGAGGCTTCCCTGTAGGCCTGCTGTCGGGGTATGCCCTCAGACATTTTCCGGTCAGCATACTCGGTGACCACAATGGCACCATCAACCAGCATACCGACCGCCATCATCAGGGAGATCAAAACGACCATATTGATGGTCAGTCCCATCATGGCAATAATCAGAATACCGGTCAGGAAAGAGCCGGGAATGGCGATGGCTGCCAATACGGCGCTGCGAAAGCCCAGGGCGCCAACTATCACAGTGACCACCAGAATAATAGCCGCCAGCACACTGTTCTGAAGATCGTTGACCATATCGACCACATCAACAGACTGATCACCCACGTAGTTTACGTTGAGGGTGAGTGGTGCGAGCTTTTGTCCTTCGGTAATAATCGCCTTGGCAAGGGCCACCGTTTCAATAATATTCTCACCGGGGCGCTTTTTGATTTCCAGGGCAACACTGCTTTGCCCATTCATTCTGGCGTAGCCACCACCTTCCTTAAAGGTGCTTAATACGGTGGCAATATCACCAAAGGTGATGACACGGTCGCCATCCGCCTTGACCGGCTGAGAAAGAATGTCAGCCGCGGTTTTATAGACGGCCGGTACCTTTACCGAAAAACGTCCCTTGCCATTATCCAGATTGCCAGCGGCCACTAACTGGTTATTTTGGGAAACCAGATTGATGACATCCGCAGGGACAAGGCCATAGCTTTCGAGTTTTAACGGATTAATGATAACGTCAACGACTTCCTCTCGGTCGCCGGCAATATCCACCTCCAGAATCTGCTTTCTTGATTCCAGCTCATCTTTGAGTTTACGGGCCATTTTAACCAGCGCCCGTTCCGGCAGGTTACCGGAAAGAACAGCGGTAATGACCGGCTCCATACTGGCAAATGAGATCTGATTAATAATGGGT
>NZ_JAVRMB020000248.1:0-15154 GCF_031844845.1 Endozoicomonas sp. | reverse complement strand
CAGTTCAAAAAAAATGCAACGAACGCAACATTTTTAGATTATATTTACCTAAATATTTTCAGGCGTATGGGTTTTGTGGTTATCAACAACAAAATTGGCCGGAATGGAGTCTGTTACCAGCCAGACAATTAGGCGAAGAATAGAAAGTGGCTACTACGAAAGAGTAAGTCGAACATCAGGTGGCCATTATCGTGTATTCATCCAGCAATACAGAAAAATAAGTTATGCAAGAGTTAGCTCCGTCAAACAAAAATCCAGCATCGCCACACAAAAACGACTCTTGCTCGAGCGGTACCCTGACTCCGAATTTATCGCTGACATTGCCAGTGCTTTCAACTTTAAACGGAAAGGACTTAAAACCATTCTGGAATCCGCAATGCTCGGAAATCCAACGCTTGTTGTGGTTACCACAAAAGACCGACTCGCAAGATCAGGATTTGAGCTTATCAAATGGCTCGTTGAATTATCAGGAGGACAGATCGACATTCTGGATGGTCAGGCTGACCCCACTGAAGCCGTCGACACCCAGGAGCTTATCGGTTTCATTACCTCATTCTGCAATAGCCACTACGGGAAAAGATCTGCTGAAAGGCGCAAAAATAATAGCCTCAAAAAAGATTAGATTTTATCCAGAGAACAAGGCTGCCTACAAAGAAGCCCTGGTGCTGAACAGGCGCTCATACAATCTGGCAGTAGAACGTTTTCGAAACAACGATTATCTTAATGCAAATGGCAAGTTCATCAATATGCGCCCCGCCATTAAAGCGCAGGTATCCCAAGAGCAAAAGGGAAAAGGTCATGCATACAACTCGATAATTTCAGACAATGGAACGCTGTCGGCAGCAACGACATTCAAGGCAGTCTGTGCTAAAAACAAAAATCTGAAAAACGAAAATGGAGGGAAAGAAGGTTTCTGTGAAATCCATTTCAAAAGCCGAAAAGGCAGCAGACACTCATTTTCAATAGACCGGATGCCGTCAGGACTAAACCCTTGTCTTGTATCATTGGGGCAAATCCACTTAACCCCATAACTACCGAAAGTGTGCCAAAGGAAGCGATAGGAAAATCTTGTGTCATCACTTGTGACAAAGACCGCTGGTTTATCCAGGTCCAGCAACACATTGAACTCAACACCGATATCCAAGGTGCCGTTAAGTGTGTTGGCATTGATCCTGGCGTAAGAACATTTGCCACTTGTTTCAGCGAGAAAGAAGCCCTTATAGCGGGTGATAACGTAGCCAAAGAGAAGCTTTTCCCATTAATGAAGCGGGTGGACCAGTTAATTGGGAAAAAACAAAAGTTATTGAACACTCAAAAGGGTGTGAAGTTGTGGGATATGCCACAGTGGACCAGAGATCGGATAGCCCATATAGATAATGCGATCAATGAGTTGAAGTGCAGGAAAGACGACATTGTTCTTGATTTGCACAACCGTCTGGCATTTGAGCTGGTATCCACATACGACGTAATATTCCTACCCACTTTCGAGACCAGGGGCATGGTCATGAGGAAAGGTGCGAACGGGAAGAAGGTGAGGACAATACGCCGTAACACCTGTCGCCAGATGCTCGACCTGAACCATTCTTTACTATAAAGAGCGGTTTCAAGTTGCGTCTGAAGTGGTATGCCAAAAAGTACGGAAAGCATGTCGTTGATTGCAATGAAGCCTATACCACAAAGACCAGATCATGGAACGGCACGGCTCAGTTCCAGATAAGTGTTGGTACTTTACCTCAAGTCGCTCAAAGCCTGATGTATAGAGATCTTAGGGAAGTGGTATTGTAGAAAGTACCCTCCCTCCGTCATTCTCGCGAAGGAGGTTGTCGCAAAAAGGGAGAATTAACACCCAACCGTCATCCCCGCGAAGGAGGGTGTTGCAAAACCCTCCTCGCTCCCACGCTTTTAGGCCCTGTGGGTCCTGCGTGGTAGCGCCAGGACCCAACCACAGACACGATTCCTGTGGTTGGCTATGCATTCCCACGCAGAGCGTGGGAACGAGGTTCACACCGTCATCCTCGCGAAGGCGGTTGTCGCAAAACCCTCCTCGCTCCCACGCTTTTAGGCCCTGTGTGTCCTGCGTGGTAGCGAGGAGGGTTTTGCAACAGCCTCCTGCGCGGGGATGACCGCTGGTTGTTAATTCTCCCTTTTGCGACAACCTCCTTTACGGGAATGACGGAAGGCTATTACTTTCTACCATTCCACTTCCCTTTCTCTACAAGCTGACCCGTTTAATCAGTGGTTGTTCAGGCAGTGCCTGTTGTTGTAGCAGCAGAGCTGTGCACTTCCAGCTCAAAATAGAAAACCGCCCCATGGCCTTCTTCACTGTCAACGCCAATGGTACCACCGAGCTTCTCAATAATGGCTTTACTGATACTCAATCCAAGCCCGGTACCGGAAGCCTTTCGGGTCATTATATTATCGGCCTGACTGAACCTCTGGAATAACTTCTCCTTGAACTTTTCCGGGATACCAGGCCCCTGGTCTGCGACCTCCACCCGGATGACCTGCCGTTGCTCATCAAACATCGAGCTGATCATCACTTCACCGCCCTTTGGTGAAAACTTAACGGCGTTAGAGAGCAGGTTGGTCAGCACCTGAATCAACCGGGTGGGATCAGCCAACACGGTGATATTCTCAACCAGCTCGGAAACCACCGGTCTGACATTATATTTTTTTGCATAAATCAGGTTTTCAGTAATCGCCATGTTGACCAGTGATGATAAATCCACCGGCTCAAGATTGAACTCTATCTCACCGGCTTCAATTTTCTGTATATCCAGAATGTCGTTAACGATGGTGGTAATTCGCCGGGTATTCCCTTCAACAATCGCTAGCAGTTCCTGAGCCTTCTCGGGGAGTTGTGCTCCGTACAGCTTACTTAACAGTTCCACCCCGCCGAGAATAGACGTCAGCGGTGTTCTCAACTCATGATTGACGGTTGAAATAAAACTGTCTTTCATCTCTTCAGAGCGTTTTTTCTGGGTGATATCCTGCATTATTCCGATATAGAGTAATTCGTCGTTTATGGTGACATCACTGACACCCAGTCTTAAGGGAATTATTTCCCGGTCGAGGGTTATACCGTCCACTTCACAATCAATGCCCTTAAATTCATCAACGCCATTGGGGCTGATACTGCGTTTGATATACTCTGCGATCTTAAATTCGGGCGTTATCATACTGACATTCGACCCGACTAACTCCTCGGCCGAATAACCCAGTATTTTCCGGATAGACTGGTTACAGGTTTTGATTTCCCCAGCTTCATCAAAGGTAATAATCCCGTCAATGGTATTATCAAGAATGGAGTGCAGCGTCATACGGGCTTCATGATGAACCTTACCGAAAGCGCTGGCCTTCCTGAGGTCATCCGCCCTTCTGATAACGTACACCCCCATGGCCAGCAAGATACTCATGATCAGCATAGCCATCAGCCAGATTTCTCTTTCCGCAGCAAACACCTCAATGGGCGTTACCGGCGTGATCACTAACCGCCAGACACGGTCTGCCACCATCAAATCCCGGGATATCACATGGTCAGACTGACCTGCCAGCGAAGCGAGTGTGTGTACCTCACCTTCCTCATGGTGGTTGCTTAACACGACCAGTGGCGAAGGGTCTTTACTGTCATTGACATCATAGATATGAACATTTAAATCAGGGTGAAAATCGTTGGGAAAAGCACTGGTCACCATATCCTTGATTCGAAACACACCTAACAGTAGATTGCTGCCGGCCTGCTCAGCCTCGGTGTTTTCACTGCGGATTTGCGCTAAAAACAATAAAACACCGTTTTGATTACCGGTCTCCTGAACCAGTTTTATCCTGGAACTGGCCACCAGCCTGCCCGTTTCCAGTGCTTTCTTCAGTGCTGATTTCCGCTCAGGGTTGGCAGCCAGATTAAAGCCTACGGCTTTCTCGTTCCCCGCCAGTGGTTCGACAAAATACACCGGGAAATACTCATCACTCTCTTTGGCCCTGACCATATTGCCATTGTCGTCTTGCTCTTTAATCATGAAATCCGGTAATCCTTCATTTTGCGCCCGGGATTCATACCCGCTGCGCTCACTGCGGGAGACCCTGGGTATCCACTCCAGAGCCTGAACACCCCGGGTTCGGGCGAGTATGCCACTGGCGAGCAATGTAAACCGGGCACGACTGATATTTTGTTCACTCACAGCATAGCCATCACGCATGGCGTACAGAGCAGACAGTTGCTGGGCAATACTGTTTTGAATAACCACTTCCATCCTTTGGGCACTCTGGTTAAAACGAGCGGTTTGCTCCGCTGACAAATCGCCTTGCCTCTGCACATAGCCGCTAACCAGGACGAAAATCATGATCGACATGAAGCACAAACCCAGCCCCAGGTATAAATACGATTTATCATTTTTCATGCCGTGGCTCCATGATTTACATCCCAGGACTGCCAGAATTTTTCAATAGTGGCGGGCAGGCTTGCAGGACTGAAAGGTTTACTGATAACACCATTAGCCCCGGTCTTTCGGTAAGCATCGCCCTGTACCGGAATATTGGCCGTGACAAATAGAATGGGAATTTCCTCGAACCCGGACATGGCCCTGATTTTTTCACAAAGCGTGATGCCATCCATCTTCGGCATCATCACATCAAGAAGAATCATTTGCGGATTCAGCTGCCTGAGTTGTTTCAGGGCATCATGGCCATTACTGAAAGCACAGAGATGGTAGCGACCCGTCATATCAAATACGGCCTGGATCAGCGTCAATATATCCGGATCATCATCTACGTAGACAATTCGATCTAATTCTCTTTCCATGAGAAATCCTGTCCCTTTCCAATTCCAGGGTGTTTAAAATGTCGGCAAAAATAAGTCAATGCCTGTTCAGCTCATTAATCCCTACCCGAGCAGAGCAAACCATTTGATCATTGAATCAACGGATTTTCTCAAACTGCTGCGTTACTTTAAAGCCATGCTATTCAAACCGTTTTTGCTGAACATCATTCCAGATAGCGTTCAGTATCTTTGGTAATTCAACCGGGTCAAACGGTTTGGTAATCACGTCAACAGCGCCCAGTTTTCTGTACTGCCTCACTTCGTGGGACTGCACCTTGGCGGTCATAAATACCACAGGAACGCCTCGGTAATTCTCTTGTTGACGAAGATAGTCAAACACCGCCAGACCATCCATATCAGGCATCATGATATCCAGCAACACCAGATCCGGAACTATCTGTTTCGACTTCTCAACCGCCTCAATGCCCCCTTCGCAGATAATCAATTCAACCTCGGTCATCGCCTGCATAGTAAGCTGAACGATTGTGCGAATATCGGGATCATCTTCGGCATAGAGAATCTGCTTCAATGCTTTTTCAGGATTATCCATAATGTTTCCGGCAGCGCTGAGAGTAACTGAGGTATCGACCAGACAAAAAAAGAAACCAGCCAAAATACGAGGACAGGGGTTTAAAACAGTGCTGCCGGTCGACGATAGTTTTTATCCTGACAACCCGGCGGGTTGACAGCTCAATTGTTGTTAACGGGTGCAATTAAAAGTGTTCCCTGAGGGTGACAACAGTTAAGAATTCCCATCGTCATCCCCGCGAAGGCGGACAAAGAGAGATTGCCCCCTCATTCAGCCAGCTCCGTAGGCATTCCCACGCAGAGCGTGGGAACGAGGTTAAAGTATGTTCACAACAGAACAAGTTATAGGGTGCGAAAGATTAAACCTCCAGCGCAGCCTGAACCCTCATACCATAATCAGCATCACACAGAGTAAAGTGCTGAACCATGCGCTTTTGCACAGACTCTGTAGCCTGCTTCAGACCACCGGCAATATTACCAATCAACTGCAGTTTCTGATCGTCAGACATCAGACGATACAATGCACCCGCCTGAGTGTAATTGTCTTCATCACGAGAGTCATAAGCCCTGACCCAGGCATTTTCCTCCAAAGGCATTGGCGGCTCAGCCACTTCCGGCTTTGGCTTTGGCGCCTCTTCACGGTCATTGGGATAGAAGTTCACACCGGCATTCTGGTTATGCCCCGAAAATGGGCAGGCAGACCCCTGAGCCATGGCACCATCACGCTGATAATGATGAACAGGGCACTGGGGACGGTTGACCGGTAACTGCTGATGATTGGCGCCAATACGATAACGGTGAGCATCGGCATAAGCAAACAGTCGACCCTGCAGCATTTTATCGGGAGACGCACCAACACCGGGCACCATATTGCTGGGTGAAAATGCCACCTGCTCGGTTTCGGCAAAATAATTCTGGACGTTACGATTCAATTCCAACTGACCAATTTCAATCAGTGGGAAGTCACTGTGGGGCCAGACTTTGGTCAGATCGAATGGATTCGTTGGATACTGCTTCGCCTGCGCTTCCGTCATCAACTGGATTTTTACCGTCCAGCTGGGGAAGTCACCCTGATCAATAGCGTTGACCAAGTCTGCGTGTATGCCATCAGCAGGCATTTTAGCCGCATCCTCATTGGTCAGCGTTTCAATACCCTGATTGGTCTTGAAGTGCCACTTAACCCAGACGCGCTCACCCTTGTCATTCCACATACTCAGGGCATGAGAACCATAGCCGTTCATATGGCGTAATGACTTTGGAATACCCCGGTCAGACATCAGGACAGTGATCTGATGCATGGACTGAGGGTTGTTGGCCCAGAACTCAAAATGGTGCGCCGGATTGGGCAGATTGGTTCTTGGGTCTTTCTTCTGGGAATGGATAAAGTCCGGGAACTTGGCCGGATCTCTCAGGAAGAAGACCGGCGTATTATTACCCACGATGTCATAGTTCCCCTCTTCCGTATAAAAACGCAGGGCGAAACCCCGAACATCACGGACAAAATCACCAGAATCCTGCCCACCCGCTACGGTAGAAAAGCGCAGAAACACATCCGTTTTTTTCTCGGTGCCCTGCAGAAATTTAGCAATGGTATGGTCTGACAAGTCGTTGCTCAGAGTGAAGGTACCATGAGCACCATAACCCCGGGCATGAACCACACGCTCAGGAATGCGCTCCCGGTTAAAATGCGCCAGTTTTTCAAAAAGACGATAGTTATCAAATGTCAGAGAGCCACGTTCACCGGCAGAGATACTGTTATCATCTTCAGCAATGGGCGCTCCATTAGCCGAAGTTAAATAGATATTACTTGTCATTTTCCGCCTCCTCAGGCGTGGTAATGGCCACCAAAGGCCAGCATAAATACCCGCGTAAGTGTATTAATTCCCTTATATTGGAACTATTGACCCAGATCAATGGTCTTAACTAATAATTATTATTATTTACAGTGAGGCTCAGTATGAAGAATGACGCCTATCAGGCTATCAAGAAAATAACCATTGTGGGTGGAACCCATGGTAATGAGTATTTAGGCCCTTACTTTATTCGCAAGGCAGAGCAAACGGAAAGATACCGGGATAACGCCATTGAAGTCGCAACACTGCTGGCTAACCCGGAAGCTTTTGCTCAAGGCCAGCGCTTTATCCATCACGACCTGAATCGCTCATTCACCCCTGATATTCTTGTGGGTAGCCAGCCTCAACATGAGCATCAGCAGGCCAGAGAAATATCCAGACATTTTTCCCGGGAAGCGCTGGACCAGCACTTCATTATTGATCTGCACAGCACTACGTCCAATATGGGCATCACCCTGATTGTTCGTAACGATAGTCCTCTGAACCTTCATGCTGCCGCCTATGTGCAGCAGAATATTCCCGAAGCCCGTATTCTGTTCAGTGATGTGGACAGCACGAAAGCCCAGTCCCTCAACAGTCTTTCCCGTTTTGGCCTGGCCATTGAGGTCGGCCCCATTGCCAATGGGGTTGTTCGTCATGATCTGTTCGAAACCACAGAGCGCGTGGTTGATCTGGTGGTGAAGTTCCTGACCCTTGGTAAAACCCGTGAGGTGCCCAGGCTCCCCGATGAAGTCACCGTGTTCAAAATCAGAGAAAGGGTGCCTTACCCCAGGGATAGCGAGGGGGAGCTGAGAGCCATGGTTCATAAGGATCTTCAGGACCGGGACTACCGGTTACTGGAAGCTGGCCACCCTGCCTTCAGGACATTTCAGGGCGGTGATATCCGCTACGATGGTGAGCCCGGCTATCCGGTTTTTATCAACGAAGCAGCCTACTACCGTGAGGATACTGCTTTCATTATGACCGACAAGGTTGATATTTCACTGAAACAGCCGTGAGCTGACAACAGGGCTCTCCGATAACGCCATGTCTTGATAAGCCCATGACGGTTGGGTCACGAGTCGGCTTTCTATCAGAAGCAGAACCACTTCCCACTTTGTTGTCCAATATTTATTAAACCAACGTACACATCAAGCGTTGGCCCGGGCTGTTTAGCTCGTCTTTATTATTCTCCTGAAAGGTTACAACCACCGGCTTTAGCCGGTCAGCTTTAGCTCCAACATTTTCCGTTTGCAGGATGTCAGTGGCGGTGGGGACGTCAGAGAGCCGTTGCATATCGTTTAGAGAGGTGCTTTGGGAGGGCTCAACGGTGGAAGCGAGCGATCTTTCAAGTTGATCCTGATCTCTCATTGAGTTATCTGTATTTCGCCCTATTGCAATACTGTGGACAGTTTTTCAAGTACTCAATCCTTGTGGGACAAAGCCTGTGCTGTAATGACTTTTATTTATCGCAAGTCTGGGTCAGCCCATAGTTGCCAAAAAGTCCCCTATGACGCTACAGACCCCGGAATTACTGGGGAAAAACTGTCCGAAATATTGCTATTGGGATATTGAGATTATCTTCAACGCGTCTTGGACGCGTATCCGGACTTTCAGTCCGTAATACTAACCCACCGGCTTTAGCCTGTGGTTATTGAGTTTCACAGTGCAACGCCTCACATTGCTCTTTGAAAATGGTCAGGGCGGCTTTATCTACTGAACCCAATACCTCGAACAGTGCACCCATAGTAACTCCACAGTTAATAGCCTCATGTAAAAGACTTGCTGCAGTAATGCTTCTTTTATTATCCCGATAAATATTTAAGCCCAAGCCGTTCGCTACAGCTATGAAACCGGTAGATCCTGATTTAACATTGAGTCCTAAACTACTCACAATATACATAAACTTACTAGAATTTTTAACATGAATCTCACATAATGCTGTTTCACTAACGTTATCTGATAGTTTGATTTTATAAGCGCCACTAGCCAAATGGATAAACCGATTAAAAGAAGGCTTATATTTATCGCACTTTCTCAAAAAATCACCAAGCTTTACTTTGTTCAAATAATTTCGAAAGTCTATACCGTCAACGATACCATCACGCATACCTGAATCAGTTATAAAAATCGCCTTGAGGCTTTCCCTGTGTAATTCTGATACGTCGAAATATTCTCCAAATCCAACAACTGGATTCATACTTATATCAGACCACATTCCAGCATTAATAAGTTCCACAAATGTCATATTTAAAATTTTTCCGCCCAAAGACTCAAAAGGCCAGCTTTTATATACTTTTTCAGTCTGTAGAGAAGTACCGCATCGCGCTAATGATTGATCAGCATTCATTTGTTTTTTAAACTGAGGAAACGCATCCACTTTAAACATTTTATTGAGATCACTTAATAATTCACCCATGACCATCGACTTCTTAGACATGGCTTTTAGAAAAAGAACCGGAGAACACACCCCCTCATTTTGAACCAGATGTTGAATATCATAACGACGACTTAATCGTCTCAGTTGTTCTTGTGTGGCTTCGCAAGCAAAAGAACCTAACATTCGAAGGATAGAAGGATCAGCAAAGTCTATAGTAACCTCCATTAACGAGCCATTATTATCAGCGCCAGCGTCGAGGCGATTTCTGGCATCATTATATAGCGGTAATGAATCCTGCATACTTAGCATTTGAATTCCTGACCTTATATTTGTCAAATAATTACACTCACTTGAATATTTTCTGTTGACGCCCTTGATCTTCTTTAATTTTTTGTACACATTCTGAGCCTCATCCTTGAAACTGTTCAATGCTTTACGGCACTCGTCTTCCTCAAAACAATTCCCTATTTCCTTGATTAGCGCACCTATGGTGACTCCCCTGTTGATAAGTGCTGAACATATTTCTCCGAAATCATTTTTATCCGTTCGGGAAATATTGACGCAGAGATCCCTGGCCATCATGGGGACAACAGAGCTAATCGTTCCGATTTTTTCTAATGACACACACAGATCACTGATTATTTTACTAAATACGTGATCCCCTGCTTGTCTGGATTTATCTAAAACTTCACAAAGCGCTATATCATCGATATTTTCAATAACGTCAGGCAGTTCTTTAACTGCCTGACTACTGGCTGCGTAGAGGAAACTATTGAAAAAAGGATAGTTATCCAGACATCGATTCCTAAAAGTATTCAGCGTCAGATCCGTCTTACGGATAAACTCAGCCGGATTGTGGATATTATCACTTTTGCCGTGGGCTGGAACAAATATAGCCTTAAATTGTTCCCGATTCGCTGGGGATTGCCCCCAATAAAAAGACAACTGCCGCTCAATATTTTCAATAATTTGCTTTGCCTCTGCACCCTTTTCTTTGGCTTCCGCCATTGGTTTATTTAATGTGTCTTCTATCAAGCCGCCAGTCATAATCCACTTGCTATTTATATCAGAAACATCTGGATAAACACTGTTTTTAAATACTGAATCAGAAGAAGTTATCGATCGCTTAAAGAAATAAAATTCACTATCTTTATAGTCTTCTTTAATATGAATTAACAAATCATCCACTTTCACGCAGCGTTGCGAAGCTTTCCTTAGAAAAACAAACGGATCGCCAACAGGATTCCATTTAGTTGACATTGAACACAATCCAGCAAGACGTGCAATTTGATCATGATTACTCTCTTCAGCAAACATCAATAACGCAGGAGTCAATTCAGCATTATTTAATTGAATCGATCCGTCGTTAAACCCTCCCGCATTGGTATATTCATGAGTACCTTCTAGTATTTTTATCAAACCAGAACACTCATCTGGAGCAAGTCGCTTACAAACTTCCAATAATTTATCAATTACACCTTCCACCGTATGTTTTTCGTGAAGCTTGGCAACAAGCATTTCGCCTGTAATATCAGATCCAAATCGAAATTCATAACAATAAAACATTATTTGTACTGCCTGAGAATTTGAGCACTCTTGTCTAAAATATTTCAACCGATCTCTATATGAATACTTCGCCCCCCCCCTGATAGGGATATTTTGGTCCTTACGCACAGCGATGGTACTCTCAGTATGGACTGATTGAATACTGTGAGCTGCTATTCCTTTTTTAGTCTTACTGAGGGTTTCTAGCATATGCATCATGCCCCAGTTACATTGTGAATTAGCGAAATCAGCAGGTTGTCTACATGTAGGACAATACTTTCTATTTGATTCTTTAAAAGTTTTAACACATCTCCCACAAAAACTATGAGCGCATCCTTCTTCGCCAACAGCGTGACCCACCACCATGGGGCAATGATCCCCTTCAAAAGAATAAGCAATAAAACAAATCGGACAGTCCATAATAATTTCCTCTCAATCATGGCGAATAACTATCAACCCATCCACTTTCGGTAAGCCCGGAGCTTAACAGAGTGATAACTCATCCCGAAATGATGGTCTTGTTTCAGGATACTTCCTGATTATTTATTAACATTTTTTATAGAACTCCTATCTCAGACTGTTTTGTTGATACTTCGTTCCAAAATACCTGCCCATATCATCTTTCATGACTCTCAGTACCTTCATAAATGTCCTCAACATTGACGGCAGGCATTAATGACCATCGTGATGGGTGGCTCACAAATTCCGTTCGGCCCAGGGCTCGGAGTGGTCGGAGTGGTCGGATTCCGGATTAAAAATGAACACGTTATGTCAGAACAATCTCTTATGTACACTATGTGCATCATGTTAAAGTTGCGGGTCTAATATCGGGAAAATCCATCTGCCGGGCTTTTTGGGAATATCTTTCTGATTATTACAACTTCAGATACGATACCCGTCACCGGTGGATTACGGAGAGATCATGACATACACCCTTCGTTCAGTAAGCATGCTGACTCTGCTGCTGTTAACCTGCCTGTTGACCGCCTGTGGCTTTCAACTGCGAGGACAGATGGAGACAGCCAGTGAGCTGAAGCAGCTGGCCGTGTCCGGCAGCGATCCTGTTTATATTCGCTACCTTTCCAGAGCCATGGAGCGTAGCGGCATTGAGATCAGCGCCCAGGCTCCGTACCGAATCAACATCATCCGTGTTGAGCGGGATGCTGACCAGCAGACCGCAGCGACCGCAGGCTATTTTGAGCAGAGAATATCCATGACGGTGGCCTACCAGCTGCAAACCTCATCAGGCCTATCCCTTTTTGCACCGGTTGAGCTGACTCGCGAGCGGTACATAACCCAGAATCAGGATACGCCCAATGCGTCAGAATCCGAGCAGACAATTATTCGCTCCGAGTTACGACAGGAGCTGATTGCCACGACCCTGCGCAGAATTCACAGCCTTTCAGAATCTGCCCTGGCTGAGGAATCTGAGAAAGCCAGAGCGATAAAGAAAAGCAGTATGGAAAGTACCAGGGACCGGGATTCACAACCTTGAAGCTTCGTATTGACCAACTGGGAGCACAGCTGAAAAAGCAGCTGGCTCCGGTGTACATTATCAGTGGCGATGAACCGCTGCAGGTAGCCCAGTGCTGCGATCAAATTCGCAAGCAGGCCAGAGACACCGGGTTTTCAGAACGCCATGTTTATCACGTAGAAACCGGGTTTGACTGGGGTGACTTTCTCGGGACTGCCAATAGTCTGTCCCTGTTTGCCCAACAGCAGATCCTTGAACTGCGTATCCCCAACGGCAAGCCAGGGGATGCGGGCAGTAAAGCGTTACTGGAATACATCAGCCGGCCATCGCCAGATAACCTGCTGCTGATGGTGACCGACCGCCTTGATGCTACCCTGCAAAAATCAAAGTGGTTCAAAGCCCTGGAGCCGGCCGGTGTATTTGTGCCCATCTGGCCCATCGAATCCCATCAGCTGCCACAATGGCTTAACCAGCGCCTGAAAGCGGATGGCTACCGGGCAACGCCCGATGCCCTGAACCTGATTGCCGAGCGCGTGGAAGGTAATCTGCTGGCGGCTTCACAGGAGCTGGAGAAACTCAAACTCCTCTCCAAAGATAAAAACATTGATGAAGCTACCGTTCGCGACGCGGTTTCAGACAGTGCGCGGTATGATGTTTTTCAGTTATTGGATACCGCCCTTGCTGGCAATATCAAACAGTGTGTTCGTATCCTCAGCATCCTGAAAGGAGAAGGTATTGCGTCGACCATCATTCTATGGGCCCTGGTCAGAGAGATCAGACTACTCAGCCACCTGAGCCGACAGATATCCCGTGGACTGTCCATCGATGCGGCTATTGACCAGTCGGCAAAAGCCATGGGGTTTGCCCCATTTATGCTAAAACGCAGGAAGCCTTTACTGGACAAAGCGATCCGTCGAAACAGTGAACACCAGCTTCGTCAGATGCTGCTATCCGCAGGCAGGATTGATCGTTGTATCAAAGGTCTGGATAAAGGCAATGTCTGGGATCAATTACTGACGCTGACTCTGTACCTTGCCGGACTCCCGCCATTGAAAAGCATTACCTGACCCGTTCAATTACCGCCAGGACGGCTCAGGTAAATCAGAAGCCTACTCGATAAAGGCCTTCTCCCCCTCGCCGATATCTTTCCAACAAGTCCTCCTGATTATTGGTCAAACGACCAGTCAAAAGGGAGTATTCATTGGTCAGAAAAAGACAGGGACGCGCTCATGGGTTTTCGGGCACTATCATTAGCTTCTACCCTCCTGCTTGCCGGCTGCATAGCCGGGTATAACCAGCCCTATAAGAATCAATGGTCAAAAGCCAAGAACCTGGCCAATGCTGCGGGTATGGAAGAGAAACTCTATGATCAGGAGCTGCCCGATACCGCCTACGATAAGGAAGGCAAGCTGCTGGATTACAAACTGAGCGGTATTTTTCACCCGGCTTACGGCAGCGCCAGCGGCATCGCTGGTGTCAATATTAATCCCTACGGCCCCTTTGAGCGTTTCTACTGGGGCTGGACAATTCCAGGGGTCAGCCATCACAGCGAACACCGTGTCTTTGCCTGGATGCCACTTCCTATGGCACCGGATAGCGCCAGTGCAAAACACATGATGGAAACCATGTTGAGCAGAGCTTCCCTCGCCATTCTTCAGGAGATGAATTACAACTATCAGGAAGTTAAAAAACCCTTTATTCATAAGGGAAGAACGTTTAAGCAATGGTATCTTGATCAAGCTGATGGCACTTGTTCATTGCAAAAAATGAACTGCGTATTAAGTCTCTATGTCACCGAGCCAAGAGGTCCCTACCGCGCTCCCCGGTTTGCCTTCCACAATATTGCCGGGGAAGCATCGTGGTTTTTCCCTGCTGGCGACAAATCCGTTTTTCCCCGCCTGATTCTGGCCGAAGGCGATGGAACCAAGAGCATCAGTGCCAACATGTTCTATCAAAAACTCAGCGCCCGACTGCCTGGCTGGGCTTATTTCTATATCGCTCCCAATGAAGCAGGCATTGGTGAAAATAACCGTACGATTCCATACCCCTATGTTCTGGAGAAAGGTAAACCATTACTGTTTATTCGTCCGGTTACAAAGTAAGGAACAGCCTGCAAGATCTCGCTGCCCGCTATCCGTAGTCCGTTGCCCGCGAAAGCACCAGTGACTCCTGCTTTTTCGGGCAACGGACAACGGACAACGTCTATTGAAATGGGGAAGTTATTACAGGACAAATCTTTAGGTCATGGTGCTACCACGCAGGACCCACAGGACTCGAGAGCCTAAAGGCCTAAAAGCATGGGAGCGAGGGATGATAAAATTTCATTATTGAATTCCGGCATCAGTATCATTGATCGTAAACGAAAAACAGCTATCCTTTACCACTCTTTTAGCATCCGGTTATCGCTCTTCCGGTAATATGACATTTTCATTTTAATCACTGATTCAAGTATTTATTCCAGAGCTCTAATGACAACATCTTCCTGGTTATCACTGTTGGCTATCTGCATGCTGGGAGCCATCTCGCCCGGCCCCAGTCTGGTCGCTGTTATGAAAAATACCTGTCTCTTATACACATCT
>NZ_JAVRMB020000247.1:0-5299 GCF_031844845.1 Endozoicomonas sp. | reverse complement strand
GTGAAGTAATTGGTAATGCAGTTGTGTCTAGGAGAAGATGTAATTTTTTTTTTTAGATGTGTATAAGAGACAGGAGTTATATCGAATTGCTTAAAAAAGGCGAAAAAATCCACAATACTCATATCTATATCATTGATCAACCTTACCGACACCGGCTCTATATCGGTATCAGTACCAGCTGCCGCCACTAGAAATCCCACACTCACATAACATTCCCTGTGCGGCTTAAATTTATTACCTTCCCATTTTCCTATGCTGTCACCTACAAACAGAGAGATACCAACAACGATTTCATCTGTTATGTGGTTATTATCTTTAAGCCATTTGGAGACACTTAAACAACCAATAAAATCAGCCTCATCCGCTACAACACTTCCCTTAAACTCATCCCATTTAGCAGAAGCAGAAAAAGTTTCCATAATCATTACCTAAACGCTAATTGGAACGCCGCCACTTAAAACCAAAGGAAAATTTTAAACAAGCATAAAAACATCTAAAGAACCAAGCTCAGACGTAAGAAACAACCCTCTTAGTCATGGACTAGTACAGAGTCTTGCACCAATTGATACGCTTGTAGTCTCTGTATCTCTGTAGACCATATGAACCAGTAGAATCAGAGATATGCCACATATCAGATGCAGCACTAGCGGTACCTGATACAACAAGAATTTGCCGGAGATCTTTACCGATAAAATCCAACCATTTAGCGACACCAATAATACGTAAAACCACCTAATTACTTCATAAAAACAGTTTGTTACTGTCAGTGGAAATCATGAAAACAAAAAGGGCAAGCTAATGGATGATGAAGACTGCGAATGGGGAGATGATATGGAGTCTGATGACTGGGAAGATCATTTTAGCGGACCTGAAGTCGAGCTTTAATAATCAATTGATTATTGTGAAATAATTAACCGTCTATGCAGGGCTGATAACAAAATGACCAGAAAGGCAATTTTAATCACATTGATTGCTTCCACAATACCCCTGACTGGTTGTGGCCAGGATATGGACTTAATTAAGTCTCAGTGCGCAAATATTGTTGGTGAAAAAGTTTATTATTCAGGCAAAGTTGTAAAGAATGTTAGCGAATTAAGTGACGGTATTGTATCTGTCACATATGGCTATAAGACAACAACCTACAAAGAGAGCTCGGTATTTTGTGGGATGATCAACGATACAGTTGGGCTAAGTTCCCTTTAATAGTTGGAAGCTCCAATGTTCTGATATTCTCCTGACAAATTGATCAACATTGAACTCAACTGCGCCGGAAATATCCCGTCGCCAAGCAAGATAATGCGGAAGATAGCGTGTGGCAACTCCGTGAAAAACTCCTGAAATCCAGCGTTTCAGGCCACTGTGGTAAGCATTTACGTTCTGAATATGGTAAATACCTTCCAGAACTCGTTGCCCCTTTGAAGTAACCAATTCTTTGAACTCAAAACCCAGCTTCTTGGCAAGCTTTTCGTGCGCAAGGAGAGCATCGGCACAAACCGTTGCCTCTATTGATATGCGGCCATTCAAGTGACGGCACAGCTCATCTGCGCTTTCATCTTTCAAGATTCCATCAACAGTGTGACACTGACGATCCCGGGCTACCATTACCGGTACTTTGCCAGCTTTGGTTGGGTCATTGCTGCGTTTACGTGCAGGTCTTGGCAGACCTTTTCTTTGCCCTTTAAAGGATTCTCGAAACATCGTTTCATCAAGCTCTGTGATCCCACACAGCTCTTCTGCCTGATCATTGTTAATCACTTCAAGAAAACGATGACGCCAGCGGAACGATGTCTTTAAATTAATGCCATACGCTTTCGCAGCTGGCCGCAAGGTCATGGAGTACGTCATGCCCGCCAGGTAACCATTCCATTTTTCCGGATGTCGGAGTCTTGCCAGGGAAGTGCCAGTAAAAGCGTTAAAGGTTGCGTTACAAGTGTTGCAATGGTAGCGCTGCCGACCACTTTGAAACCCCCAACGTCCTATTTTCTGGCTCTGACACTTTGGACATTGTGGGCATTCTGCGAAATGGGAAAGTATATTCGTTTCAAGGTCTGGTACGGCAGCGGGGAGTGTTTTTTTGTTTGAAGACTCACTGTCATAAGACTCAAAACCAGGTAGGAAAGTGGTAGTTTCGAAAGCACCAGCAGCCGATGGTGGTTTCACAGATACAGACACATTCTTATCCGCATCTTCTCGCATTTCATCTTTTTCACTACTGTCCTGTCGTATGTTGCTTAAGGCACACTCAAGAATAACCAATTGCTCTTTAGTTAATAGAGAAATGGAATTAATAAAATTCTGAAATAGCTCGTATTGCATAAGATTCCCCTACACAGTAGAAGATAGGGGCATAGTAGTCTATTCAACTATTAAAGGGAACTTAGCCTATGGTAGAGGTGCGTAACATCAGTTAATAATTTGTTTTAACTATGTCACCAAAGGAATTGGAACATGCTGCTATTTTTGCCGGAAGGGGTGTTGAGCGTTACCGCTCACAAAAAAGAGACTTTTAACCTGAAGGTGCGGGCGCTGGACCCTGCGGTGATCGAGAAACACCTGAGCTGCACCGTATATTGCGATGGGCGGGCAAAGATGCCCTATCACGGGACCATTATGAGGCCGCAGCTACAGGAGCTGATGTTTACCCTGTTGGAGCAGATGAGTTATAGCGAGCTGCCAACCGAGGGCAACGGCAAGCCCTACGGAATATTGCTGAACCAGGTGAACCAGGTCATGGGGTTTTACCTGGACAGTGGGATTGACCGGGAGAAGTATAAAGAAGAGCCAACGCATGAGGTACCGGAGGTGGCGGAGTATTTGGCGGAGATGGTGATGGGGTGGGGTGCAGCCAGCGAAGGCTTGGTTAATAAAGACAGCGGATGAGGCAAGAGACCGGGGATTATGAAACTGGCGTTATTGATGGTTATGAGTGGCGTGTTAACCTCTTGATTTAAACTGCAACGAATGTTGCACAAGGCGATACTGAAGATTCATTGTTGGAAACTTCAAAGAGCCGGCCTGACATACGCTGGCTTTTCTTTGTTTTTCAGGAACGCTAGAAAACACCCTGTAAAAACCTGTAGAAACTATTCAGGCCCATCAGGCCCATCAAGATTAAGCCCATCAGCCCAGCTTCTGTCTGTCAGTTTCTCAGCCGTTGATTTACTGGCTGCCGGGTTTGCTGCCTGGTCTTCACGACGAGTGTTTTTCAGGATGCCACGGTAATAGTCCAGTGCAGTGCCTTTGATACGACCTTCCACCTTTGCCTGGTACAGTGCATACATGGCTTCATAAAGTATTTCTGTACTGTAAGCACCAGTCAGCATACCGATCTCAAAATCACTAATGTCCGGCACCAGTTCACGGATATTTTTAGTGAATACCTTATCCATCAGGCTATCCGGTACAGGAATGGCAGTTTCACCATCATCTATTTCCTCAAACTGTGCGTTATGGCTGATCTTGAAATTAATGGAATTGATCTTCCGGCCTGCACGGATCTGGGTGTATTCAAACTTCAGGTCAGTATGTTCGGCCAGTTCCAGTTGGCAACGGTCCAACACATTCCGCTTAAACTCATAAAACTTGGCGTATCGACTCTTTTCAACACCCAGATAATCCCGCAGGTCAACAAGGGTAATTTCCCGAAAAGCTACCGATCTGCCGTTATTCACGCCTTTCAATGGCAGGAACTGGCGCAGCAGCTCATACAACCGGATTGAGTAAGTAGACTTCAAATGAACCACTTGTTTCAGGCTGTAAGTGGTGAAATGGCTTTTCAGCTGCAACAAATAGGGCTTCAATCTTGGGGAAAAAGAAAACCCAATAATCCCTTGCGAGGGGATATATTCCGCATGGGAGAACCAAGTGACCTTAACAAAGCCTTCAAGGTTATTTTCTTCCTTTATGGTGATAACGCTCGATATAAGACGGTTACAAATTGCCTCAATCTCTCGATACAGGTTTTCCTTGGCAATCCCGGTAAGGGATACCAGTTCAGAAACTTTGACGTGGTAATCTTTAAAGTCTTCATCGTTCGGTGACAACTGACCAACCACGGCCAGTACCACTTTCTGATCACTCAGTTTCAGCCTATTACCCACTTCCAGCAGCCTGACTTCAGTCAACTTATTCGCCTTGGTGATTTTTATGTGATCAATATCGCTCATGATCTTTGGCGGTATGTGGGAAAAACCAGTTAGTTGGACGTGGGTTTAATCATATCCTCTAAAAGCGTTAAAGATAAAACACTATTACGCTTCATGGTGTAAAAGACTACGCATTAGGGTGTAAAAGACTACGCACTAGATCGATACAACCCTTGTATTCATTGGCCTGTAGAGTGGGGTAAAACAGGTAAAACAGGTAAAAACATTTAAAACAAGGTAAGCCGCTTCGCGGCGGCTTTTTGATCAATGCAACCTTCTGCCTCCACCTGAATCTCGACTCATAATCCCCATCGTCTATCCTGACCAGACAAATCACACAGACAGTAATGTACTATTCGCCTTCCAACCCGACTTAAAGAACTGTTCCAAAAGAACGGTTCGTGGTGGCGGTTCTACGAAAAATACAAACATCGTATACGCCCTGCCATCCCTGATAACGTCATCAAGATGCTCAGCTGT
This sequence comes from Endozoicomonas sp., assembly GCF_031844845.1. GTDB lineage: Bacteria > Pseudomonadota > Gammaproteobacteria > Pseudomonadales > Endozoicomonadaceae > Endozoicomonas. The sequence goes on along the minus strand of NZ_JAVRMB020000247.1, from coordinate 674 downwards.
GGGTTGAGCGTGCGTGGCTATGCCGTGTTCCAGTGCAGCAACCAAGAATGTACCCACCAGAAAAAAGTGTGTTTCAGTTGCAAGAGCCGGTTCTGCCCCACCTGCGGCAAGAAACTCACTGACCAGTGGATAGAACAACAGAAAGCCATTCTTCCGGACACCCAATGGCAACACATCACCTTCACCATGCCCTCGGAACTCTGGGAGTTGTTCCGATACAACCGGAACCTGTTATGCAACCTCAGTGGTCTGGCTGCAAAAATCATTCTGAAAGTGGCGGGTAAAAAAGGAATACGACCAGGAATATTTACCGCCCTGTATACCTTTGGACGGGACCTTAAGTGGAATATTCATGTTCATCTGTCCGTGACCACAGGTGGTTTAGCCAGTGATAACAAAGCCTGGAAGACTCTGTATTTCTGTAAAAAAACGCTCATGCCTATGTGGCGGTACGAAATCATCAATTTACTTCGTCAGACTTACAACCGAGGGGAGCTGGTATTACCAGAAACCCTGAAAGAGATCGGTACCAACAAAACAGCGTTTAACCGCTGGTTGAATCCACATTATGAGAAAAACTGGATCGTTCATTTTGCCAGGCCCAGCAAAAATCATCACCGCAACATCAAATATCTCGGACGTTACCTGAAGCGTCCAGCCCTATCCATGAGCCG